>NZ_JXSL01000001.1 GCF_000829825.1 Paramagnetospirillum magnetotacticum MS-1
AAGCCCGAGGAACTGACGGTGCCCGATGTCCCCAACCAGGTGTGGTCCATGGATTTCATGGCTGACCGGCTGGAGGACGGGAGGGCCTTCAGGCTGCTCAACGTGCTCGACGACTTCAACCGCGAAGGGCTCGGCATCGAGGTGGATTACCGCCCCTTTAAGAAGGGAAATGACCGGAATAGACTGTAGGGTGGTGGATGCCGCAGGAAGTGTCGGCTTGATCGGCAGCGAGGACAATATGCTCAAGCTCACGCAAGACATGATGATCGGGCACCCGATTATTGACGCCGACCACAAGAAGCTCATTAGCATAATAAATCAATTCCTGGTAACTGCGAAAATATGCGAAACCTTAGAGGGGGAAGTTGATGGGCAGAATGAAGCTGCGATGCATGTGACGCTGAAGCAGCTAATTGCCTACACACATGAACACTTTGAGAGAGAAGAGAAAATACAAAGAGAGTGCATGTATCCATATTTTGAGATGCACGTCAGAGAGCATCGCGTTTTGAAGACTCAGCTTGAGGAAATGGCGTCGTCCTATTTCATCGCAAAGTCGAGGAAGGTAAACCGTCAATCCCTTAACGAAATGAGCGAATTTTTAAGGATGTGGCTGTTCAATCACATAATGAAGTTTGATATGAACTACAGAGACTGGGTTTGCCCAAAGGGTAATTAGGGCGTCTCGAAGGCTGGCGTTGCTGTTTCGCTATTTTTCGACAATATCAAAGTCCTGCAAAGATGCGGCTGATCCGAGTTCCATTTCCAGGATTTTTCCGGCCAACTCATTTGCCTCGATGGCTGCGGATTTTGCAGTGGAACTCATAGCGTCCAATCCACCGATTACAGCAGTCAAGCTTGCCACCCGACCCATTTGTCGCCGCAAGATATCCCCGATTCCAAGGGGAATGCCCTGCTTGCCGGACAAAATATCACCGCAAAGCCGTATGATTTTTTTTGCAGCCGTCACGGCCAGAGAATCCGCACTTTTCGTAAGTGCATGCCGTATCTCGCCCAACCGTTTAAGCTGAAAATTAGAGCATCCACTCACCTGCACCCTGGAATCAGCAAGTTCCATAAGGTTAATCAGCCTCTCAGTAGATTTAGAAATATCATAAAGCAATGCAGACTTCCGCTTTTTATCGGCAACCGCACTTGTTTGCAAGTTAATGTTCATAATTTTTGCGGCTAATTCATACGCATTTTCTATCACGATGCCAGTTTGCTTGTGTACAGTCTCGCTGCCAATGCCATCGTCATATTCGCCATTCATCTTGGCGATCATGATGCGGTCAATACTAACAATATGTGTGACGAGCCAATTATATATTAAAAAGAAAAGCTTCTCACTTCCGCCACCGTTATGGAGGTCATCACGATTGATACCGTCAAGCTTCTCTACAAAGCCAGCATGAATTCGCTTATGCTTGTCTCTTTCATCATAATCAAAGGAGTCCATGAGAGACTCCTCGTGCTTAAAGTGCATTTTTACATAATCTGAAAGACCAACAAGAACGTCATCGACCGCCTTGATTTCATATTCGGCACTTGAAGTTGTCCCAAGTATTTTAAGAAAATCGATGATTTTCCGGTGTTGATCATCGATGTCATCCCGCCCAGTGGCAATCGCCGTAGACCATCCGATTTCAGCCTTCATATCGACCGAAGATGTAGGGGCTATCGCCTCGCGGGGCTTATCTCGCAGCTTGACCTGCCGCTGATCTGCGGACGGGGCAATCACAGGGGAGCCTTCTTGACGGCGGGTCAGGGCATCATCCGCCCGTCTAAACGGCCCCTTGTAGCCCTTCATGATGGCAGAGCGTCTGTCTGGCCCATGAAAGCTCGGACAGGAAATAAAAGCCTTCTGCGTGGTCATCGCAGCCGTGATCGCCATTTGCAACGAGTGGCGGGTTATGGGAAGGGTGAGGGAAGCAGATATGCCCGCGTCTCTTGCCGCGATTAGCTCATCGGCGGTCCACTGGTTATCCAGGGCGATTATGGGAAGGGATTGAGGGGGGTGCCCTTCCCCCCAACGGACATGCTTCAAAACCTTCAGATGCCCAGTTCCACCAAGCTTATCGCACAGGATGATATTAATGTTTGATGCGTTTCCATGCTCAAGGTGCAGCATCGTGTGGCTGATGTCTTTGGTTTCTTCCTGAACTACAAAGCCACACTCACGCATAACGGAAACGATAAGCCTTCTGGTCGCAGTATTTTCAATGGCGACGAGTGCATTAACATCTGAAGATGATGATGCTAAGATTGTCATTATTATCTATTCCAGTCGCATTTAAATACTTCAGCGTGACGCATAGCTTTCCGACACCTTCCTGCCAGAGGCTGATAGTTCTTCTATATCCACGTAAGCAATCTCTCCAAGCCTACCCTTCAATTCCCGACATCTATCTCGGAAGGTTTCGACTGAATAGGATTTCGCTCCGGAAAATTTTCGAATTTTCTCCGCCACCTCATCAGCAATATTTTCGAGTCTTGTTAGACTTCGAAAAGTGGATTCCTTTGTTGATACTCCGTCACGCATACCTGCTGCCAATGAGTTACATTCAAAAACTATGGCTCCAGCAAGACTTTTTAAACGGTAATTTACGATAACTTGAATGGCTTCATTTTTTCCGGATTCGTATTGCTCTATCGAAATTCCTCGCCCTAATGCCTCGACCGGATTCGGAACAATGATTTGTGGGGCTGATGCACAGCCAGGGCGATTTTCATTTCGACGTTCAGGGCCAATATAATCTTGGGTGACGATAAAGGGCTTCCGCCTTTCCGCATGCCCAATAATCTGGTCCCTTAACTGACCAGATGAGAATGGAATAAGAAGCACAGAATCTGTTCCTGAAGACATCGCACTGCGAACAGCCGCCTCATCTCTTGATGAAAGCAGCAGCACCGTCAACACAAATGGGTCGCAATTTGTCTGTATAGATCGGATTTGACGAATAAAATACGCAGAATCATTCCCACCAACCATTGCATCCATAACTATAATTTGAAAGCCGCCATTTCGGCACGATTCATCAATAGCGATAAAGTTGTTTGATTCCTCTATGTTTGAAATTCCAATTTCATTCAGTGTGAATCGAATTCCAGATCGAATTGTACTGCTTGGCTCACAAATCAATGCCGTTATTTTAGAGTAATCTAATTTCAGTTTAGCGGGAACGATGACAGTAGGAACTGCCAACTTTTCAGTACCCGATCCTTCATTCTCAAGAGCGTCAAGGGCAAGATACGCAAGCGGTCTCTGATCAACGTCGTCATCAGTCAGCAGTGACCTGAACTTCATGTCCTCATTCATAATGTGACTTGCAAGCCACTTAAGGACAAGATCGTGCAGTTTCTCCGCAACGGACAAACTTCCACCACGATACAACCTGATAACCTCATTAATTTTGCGATTGAAGGCAAAGTGCTTTGCACGATGATCTTCAAAATGTTGAAAGCCAATTTTTTCCATGGCCTTTTCTTCACGGAGAAAGTGCCCTGCGACATATTCTTCGAGCATTGCCAAAGCACTCTCGATTACGAACTTGCTTTCCGCCGCCTCGAAGATGATGCCCTTGAGTAAATTGGCAATTTCAAAGAATGCCTTGTGATCGCTGTCAATCGCAGCATTCCCGACGGAGAACGCATCTGACCACCCAGCGATTTGGCACGCTTCCGTCATTCAGCAAAATCTCCATGAACTCTGCCGATTACCGCCCGCCAATTCGGGCGATAAAACCATCGACCTCGCGGCTCAGATTTTCAGACTGTCGTGACAATTCCGATGCAGCATCAGCAAACGCCTCTTTGCCAAAGGCTTCTGCGAGGTCCAGCAATCGGTTGATGTTGTGTTGCAGGGCTCCGATGCCATCGCTGGCACGGACGTCCAGAATTCGAGCATTGAGGTCACCACTGGAGGACCGGCCAAGAACGTGGATCGCATTGGTAAGATCACCTGCCATTCTTCGAGCAGAACCGCCGATCTTGATGCCTCCGACAACTCCAAGCAGGGATACCGAAATTACGACCCAAAGGGCGATGCTCGAACCACCAAGCAGCCCGAATATTCCGGACAGAAGGCAGATCGCCGAAGGAACCAGCATCCCAAGGGATAAGGTTCGGGCATATGAGCCGAGGGTCGTTTCCATGTGGCTGCCTCTGATCAATTTTCTGGCGTGATGGTGAAGATGAAACGGTCATAGCTATCGAATCCCGCCGTTGCTACGGCGTCGTTCAGCATTTTCCATGATCGCTCAAGCCCGACCTTCGAATCTGGATGGCGGCGTTCTTCTTCCAACAGCGAACGGTAAAGCGGCTTGATCGTCTCCAATGCGGCCTTCTCGGGCACCCGTCGATTGGAGTGATATCCGATGATCTGACCGGCAGCGTCGAAGTTCGGGGTGACGTGGGCGAATACCCAGTAGTTGTCACCATTCTTCGCCATGTTGTTCACATAAGCGAATATCTCCCGGCCATCGACAATCGTGTCCCAAAGCAGTTTAAAGACGCATCGCGGCATTTCGGGGTGCCGTATGACCGAATGTGGTTTCCCCATCACCTCGGATTCGGTATAGCCGCTGACCGTCAAAAACACATCGTTGACGTAGGTCAGCCGTCCTTTGGGATCGGTCTTGCTGACGATCAATTCGTCATGAGCAAAAGTTCGCTCGCGACCTGATGGAGTTTTACGGTCACCCGTCATCTCCGACACCTCTCCCAGATTGAATGGACTATGAACGCGGCCTGATGGGCATGCTAAACGGATAAACGAATGTTAAACGATTGTCACAAAGGTATCGCGTCCGATTATGAATTTCGATAGGGTTCTGAGCGGCGACAAGCCGAAGATATTGTGAAATTGGGGGCACAATGAGCCGAGAAAGTGGACACGACCAGTTTGCAGTTTTCGATGAAATTCGCGATGAATTTTTCGATGACGCAATGGAGCGGCTCCGTGCCCTTGAATTCGTTCTGGATAACGGCAGCCATGGCCGGATCACCCGTTCGGAACTGATTGGGAGCTTTCGGCGGCTCGCTCTGTATCTGCGTGGACAGGCGGCAGGATTCGGCTTGAACGCCCTCTGTGCTGTGGCCCACAAGCTCGACGAATATCTTGCGGACGCCCCTGAAACACTGCCTCCGCGAATCTGGGCCGACCTCGAAACCTATATTGATGAGTTATCTAAACAGATTGGTGGTCGCGGCACAGAAATCCAGCCCGATTTCTCCCGGCTCCCACAAAAACTTGCTTCAACACTGGATGATATCGAGATCAGACGCATCGAAGTGATGCTGGTTGCTCCCCATGGGGCACAGTCGCATTTTGTTGAACGTGAACTTCGCCAATGTGGCTACAGAACCTCGGTGGTCCCCGATACCGTCTTGGCGTTGTCAATGGTGGTTCAGACGAAACCAGACCTCATCATCATCTCGGCAGTCATGCCGGGGTTGGACGGAATCGATCTGGCGATAGGGTTGTCGGCCATGCCCTCAACCCGTAACATCGCAATTGCCGTCATTACCAGCCTGGATCGGGACGCCGGTGTGTTGACGCTGTTGCCGAAGAAGGTTCCCGTCATTTTCAAAGGCCCGAACTTCGCGGATGACCTGTTCAAGGCCCTTGATAGCCTGTTTATGATTTAGTCGGGGGCTGCTGCCCGGCTCCTAACTTGGCGGATTTTCCAGTCGGCCGCAGACATCGCAGAAATGGCATTTCTCGTTCATCCACTGCCGAATGCCAGTCAACAAGCATCGATGCGTACCGCATTCCAGCAAGTAGCCGTAACAGGCCATCATGTTGGGAAACTCCATCTCATACAGGATCGGAATTACGGCCTCCCTGATCGCCATGGGTGCTTCGGCTAAGGTGTCGCACATTTCGGATTCCTTCCCCGCCCTACACGGGTCGCCACCATACTAATGGTGTATAAATCATACCTCCGAATAGGTTCTGGTTAAATAACAATTAACGCAGCAATGATCTTTTGCGGTGCAGCGAGGCGATGGTGTTGAAGATTTCGCCATTGAGTAGTTCATCCCGGAGCTTGCCGTTAAATGACTCGCAGTAGCCGTTTTCCCATGGGCTGCCGGGTTCGATAAAGAGCGTCCCCACTTCCAACTTGCCAAGCCATTCTCGCACGGCAATGGCCGTCATTTCCGGGCCGTTGTCGCTGCGAATATGCTTAGGCACAGGCCCAGAGGGCCCTTTACGATAAACCGGATCGCAGAAGGCAAACGTCCGTTCGTGGCACTGACCCGGCATAGCGGACTTTCCCGCTGGATGGCGGTTGCCGTGGGTACAGCGGCCTCCTGCCTCGCCACGACCAACCGGCTGGCCATGACCCAACCCGGACACTCCGCGGCTCCAGAGAGGTGGGCAAGTCAATCTGCGAGCGAGGATATGCCATAGAGCTTCCCAATGCGGATCACCTTAACCTATGGGCGAAAATTGATTGATAGAATGTGGATTGAGCGAAGGTGCCTTTTTGCTTCCCATTCCTCCGTCATAGGTGGCTAAATGATCGTTTAGGATCGGAATCGGTCCTTGACGGGAGGGGCCGATGGTCGATACCGGCAGTCGGTCCGAACCCGGGCTTCAGGGATGCGAAAGCGAGCGCCTTCACCTGTCGGGGGAGATCCAGCCGTTCGGGGCTCTGCTCCGGCTGGATCCTGATGGTCAGGTCAGCCACGCCAGCGCCAATTGCGGCGCGGTGCTTGGTATACCGCCCGAGGCACTGTTAGGCCAGATCCCCGGTCCGTTGCTGGGCGGGCTCGTCGGGCTCGACGAACTGACCCCACTCGGCGGATTTCCCATCCTTCGGACCAAGGCCTTCACCGCCCACGGTGACGCGCTAGACTTGGCGGTCTCGCCCTCAGGCGAGGGTTTGCTGTTGGAATTCGAACCGACCGGCGACTTCAGCGGAACACACTCACTCAAGCTCAAGTCCCTCGAGGCGATACATTTGCTGCACTCCCCGACCGTCCGTGAGCAACCCAATGCCTCGTTCCAAATACTGACCGAGACCATCGCCGACCTGACCGGATATGGCCGCGTGCTGATCTATCGTTTTGCCGATGATTGGAGCGGCGAGGTGGTTGCCGAAACCTTGAGGCGGCCAATGCAATCCTATCAGGGTCTGCACTTTCCCGCCGCCGACATCCCGGTGATCGCCCGAGACCTCTACACACTCAACCGGCAGCGCTACATCCGTGATGCCCTGGCCGGATCGGTGCCAATTCTTGGCTGCGACCCAGCGGACGGAGCGCCCGACCAGACCTTCGGAGATCTACGCAGCGTCTCGCCGATGCACCTCACGTATCTCGGCAATATGGGGGTGCGCGCTTCATTTTCCGCCTCGATCCTGATGCGCGGAAAGCTGTGGGGTCTGATCGCCTGCCATCACCCTGAGCCAAAACCACTCTCCCTTGATGTACGCCAGCAGTTGGTGAAGATCGCCCGCGACTTCTCGGTCGGACTGCTTGTTTATATCGCCAGCATCCATCTCAAATTCATCGATGGAATTCAGCGCGAGGTGCGGACCATGCTCGATTCAGCAGGACACCTTGACCTGACCCAGGGGCTGGTCCGGTGCCAAGACCGGTTTTTGGCCCTGGTAGGGGCAGATTCAGCGGCGATCCTCACTGACGATTCTGTCATCCGTCTGGGCGACGCGCCCGCAACCGACGATCTTGCCCTTATCGACCACTGGTTTGACTCCCAAGACGGCAAGGGATTCGCCTCAACCGCTCATCTCGCCGCCCAGATTCCCGAGGCCGAGACGTTCCGCGCCCAGGCCAGCGGGGTGATCGCGCTGAGGGTCCGCCTCGCCTGGCTGAGCGGTTCCAGCCTGCGCCTGTTCTGGTTCCGGCGGGAATGGCCGCATCTGGTCCAGTGGGCTGGAGACCCAACCAAGCCGGGCGGTAGCGGTGGAGTTCTGACCCCGCGCCAGTCGTTCACTACCTGGAGTGAGTTGGCGCGCGGACGCGCCCGGCCGTGGGAACTGCCCGATCTGCTGGCCGCCAAGACCCTGCGTGCTTGCCTGTGCAGCCTCAAGGTTCCTGCGGCGTAGTGCCGCCACCTCTGACCAAGCGCTTCCTGATAGGTGTTCGCTCGCCAATGCCTTGGTGAATAATACGGGTTAGAGCCTTTCGGCGTGACAGCACCCCACACGGGCCACGCCATCGACGCGGGGGTAATGCGCAGTCCGTCCCGCCCAAGACCGATGCCAAGGCGCAGGAGCGCTTTCAAGAAAAGGCCTCCGCGACGCAGTAACGGCGACGCGCATGACTCACCCCGCGAAGCGGGTCATCTCGTAGGGTCGGCGGTATAACACGACACTCTCCTTGAGTTTAGCCCATACGGTCGCCATATCCCCCTTGCCACCTTGAACGCGCTTCGGGCGGCTTGCTGCGAACCGTTCGCAGGATATTTACGCTTAGCCCAAACCGTGTTTACAATACTTTGGTATATGGCGCACAAGGATTAGAAGCGCCTCAGTGTGCAATCCGCCGCGGACGCCGACTTTCTGTAGGTGATGTTGATGCTGAAGCTAACTGAAGACCTGATGATAGGGAACAAGGTCATTGACCGAGACCATCAAGGGTTGATTGATATTATTAATAGATTCTTGGATGATGCAAAGGTTTGTGAGTTCCTTGGAGACACTATATCTAACAAATACCACGAAATTATGCACAACACCCTAAAAGACCTCGTCAGCTATACACGCGAGCATTTCGAGCGCGAAGAGCTGATTCAACGTGAATGCATGTATGAGTACCACGAGATGCACAAAAGGGAACATCGTGCGCTTGTGGCTCAGGTTGAGGAAATGGCGAGAGATTACTTCGTAAGGAAAACGAAGAAAATTGATCTAAAAGCCATGAACGAACTAAATGAATTTATGAAATTTTGGCTCATGAATCACATCAAGAAATTTGACACTAATTTACGTCCGTGGGTAGCTGATAATAATGCTGACGCACAAAATCCCATGATAGCGAAATGAACATGCTCAGCTCTCGCCAGATATTTCCAGTTCGCCAAATTATTTCGGGCAATGGAAACATCGGAGAGCGCGTCTGCTCCATACACACATATATTAAAGACGTTATCGGATGTAGCGGCATATCCCGTGTGTCACTGGCTGTTTATGACAAAGAAAGCGACTTGGTTAGCACCTTTGCCTTTTCTGACGACAATGATGAAAAGTTTTCTTTGTATTCAGCAAGACTACAAGATGTAAAGTCGCTATTTGATATGTCAACCACAGGTCAATTCCGCGTTGTTGACAGCATTTTTGAAAATTACAGTTCAGACACAAGACACTCAAGTATTATCAATAAAATAGGTCTCTGCTCTAGCGTAACCTTTCCCGTTTCAACCAATATCGATCTCACAGGTTTTGTGTTCTTCAATTCGACATCGCCATCATATTTCACTGAGAACATCATTTCAGCGATTTCTCCTTATGCCGCACTCCTCGGTTTGATGCTCATGAACGAGGTTGCTCCACTCAATGCCGTGAAGGCTGCAGTGGATACCGTGCGTGACGTAGCATCCCTTCGCGACGATGAGACGGGCGCCCATCTGCTGCGCATGTCAGCCTATGTGCGACTGATCGCCTCCGAACTGGCCAAGCGCTACAAATATCCTGATGAGTGGGTGGATATGCTGACCCGCTGCGCGCCTCTGCATGACATCGGAAAAATATCTGTTCCTGACCACATCCTTCATAAGCCAGGAAAGCTGAGCTCCGAGGAGCGATTGGTCATGCAACAGCATGTTAATGCTGGGGTCGAAATTGGCATGAAAATTTTGGACAATTTTGGCCTGGATAAAGATCATATAAAAACAATGCTAAAAGAGGTTATTTGCGAGCACCACGAGACAATTGATGGTCTTGGATATCCAAACGGACTTAACGACGATATAATCTCTGTTGAAGCGAGAATTGTTGCTATTGCCGATATATTTGATGCCCTTACGACAGAGCGCTCTTACAAGGATGCGTGGACGATAGATGGTGCTATCGAATACATCAAGGAACTATCTGGCGTTAAGCTAGACAAGGAATGCGTCGATATATTTGTTGATAATATTGATGAAATTTTGTTGATTAGGGCGAGATTCCCAGATGTCGATGCGTAGGTATTTTTGCAAAATTCCGTGACCAATAGTCATAATTTTTATCTTGTGCGTTATTTATTAATGTCTAGTTCATGCTATTAGGCGGATTGTGACGTTTAATTCTCCGACAAGCCCAAAAGGATGGCACATGGACAGCTTAAAGACCGCAGTCATTGTCGATGACAATCCGCCCACACGCACTTTGATTTTCGAGGTCCTTAAAGGAATCGGCATCAAGGATATCGTCCAGGCAATCAATGGCGAAGATGCGATTGCCAAGATCCGTGAAACGTCTCCGCACTTAGTCATTATGGACTGGAAGATGGACGTGATGGATGGGCTTGAATGCACTCAACGCATTCGCTCAGGGATTGATGGCATTGATCAAAAAATTCCAATCGTCCTACTGACTGGGATGGTGGGAGCAGATGCGGAAAAAAAGGCATACGAGGCAGGTGTGGACTTGTTCCTGGAAAAGCCCTTTTCGATCAAAAAGCTTCATTCTGGGATAATCAAAATTCTTGGGCCAGCTTGATCAAAATTAGGGCGCATAAATTCTTATTTGTTTTCGTTCATCACGGTGGCGCATATGACTGAAGGCACAGAAAAGGAAACTAAACCCGATGGGTGGTCCGCAGAATTGTCTGTTGGAGTGGACATCATTGACGAGGACCATCAAGCCTTCTTTCGACTGGCAGAGCTTCTCCGCGATGTTATAGAAGGTCCAGAGGAAGGGAGTGACTACCTGATCGAAACGGCGATTAACATACTTGAAGAATATGTTGAAGGGCATTTCCTGCGGGAAGAGATGGCAATGGTCGCCGTGAACTACCCCTTTTTGGCCGAACATCTTGCCGCGCATCAAGCTTTTGCTGCGAAAGCGCATCAAATCGCACAAGAGTATAGGGGTGGCAATAAGGATATTGCAGGAACAATAAGTGGCCTTGTGGAGCGTTGGATCGTGGGCCACATTCAAACTATTGATAAGCAATACTGTGGATATTTGACAAACGATAACGTAGATGGACGACCTTTAATTTACCTATCTGATGAGGATGGCAATGAACTTGAGGTCTAGCTTTTCTTCCAGCTATAGCACGGCCACTTGTTTGACCACTTCAATCGACAGAAGTCACCGTGCTTGCTTGGGTGTCATCATCGAAGCGGCTGGAGATGGCGTCAATCTCAGGCAAGATCGACAGGAAGACCGACACAAGGTGCGGGTCAAAGTGGCTTCCACTGTTTCCCTGTAGATAGGCAATCACCAATTCCTTGTCCCATGGCTTCTTGTAGGGGCGCTCGGACAGCAGGGCATCATACACATCGCAAATGGCGGCAATTCGGCCCTCCAGTGGGATTTCATCACCCTGAAGGCCCGCCGGATAGCCAGTGCCATCCCACCTTTCGTGGTGGGTCAAGGAAATGGGTCTGGCCAATAGCACGGGCAGACGCGAGGTATTCTTGGTCGAAGCGGCCTCGCAGCACATAGGTCAGCCAATGAAACCTCTGCGCCTCACGGGCGCGGTCCATTGATGCTGACGACGTGAAGAGCGCCGCAGCAGCCTCGCTTTCTTGGACCCGTGAATAGAAAGTGTCGAGAATGGTGTCGAAATGCGGCTCAATCTCTGAGGCGAAATCACACAAAACTGCCAATGTCTCGGCATCAACCTGAAGAAAGGAAATCCATCGTTCAAGCTGCATTGGCATCGGTAGTCCTTTGTTGGCGGGGCAGCGCCAAGCTAGTGATCTGTTACAGATGTGGTCCACATCAGTAGGATATATGGCTCTCGTCTGGTTTTCTAGCCCGTGCGCTCCTATATTCGTCTGGACGAATGCCCAAAGCATATTCGGGAGATTTTGCATGAAGGAACCCTTGCTCCCGGCCGATGAGGCTTCGCGTCTTGCCGCGCTTCGTCGTTTGGGCGTTCTGGATACCCAGGCGGAAGAACGCTTCGACCGGATCACCCGGATTGCCAAGACCCATTTCGGCGTGGCCATTGCCCTGGTCAGTCTGGTGGATGCCGACCGTCAGTGGTTCAAGTCCTGCCAAGGCATTGATGCTTCGGAGACCCCCAGGAACATCTCCTTCTGCGGCCATGCGATCCTTCGGGAAGAGATATTCGTGGTCACCAACGCCATCGAGCATCCCGATTTCGCCGACAATCCCCTGGTGATTGGTCCGCCCAACATCCGCTTCTATGCCGGTGCGCCCCTTCATGCCCCGGATGGCGAGCGGGTCGGCACCCTTTGTGTCATTGATCCGAGGCCTCGGGACTTCAGCGCTGAAGATAGCGACGTTCTGCGTGATCTGGCGAACTGCGTCGAAGGCGAGTTGGCGCTGGCCCATATCCGCAACCTGCCTGAGCAGATCAACCTTTCAGTCAATGACATGATTTGGGCTTTCGGTCTCTCGATGCCCACCTGGGGGAGTCTGAAAAACACCCTGAATGAACAGGCCAAGCCGGTTCTCGCACTTCTGGGCCGGTGGCTATCCGACCATCCGGATGAAAATGTACCGCTCCGCGCCCCCACACCTGCCGAACTGTTCGACATGTTGAACGTTACACTCGGTGAGAAGGCCCCCAGCTTGAAGTTTTTCAGCCTGCACTTGGGCCTGGATGCCACCGGCGGCTACCGCTGGATCACGCTTGGTGGCGGTTGTCACGGCGCCACCAAGCGGTCGATGTCGATCATCTTGGGAGAAGGGCAGTTTGGCCTGGAGAACCGCTGGCTAGCATGGGTCGAAATGGCCCAAGCCGAAGCCCGGTTGAGGCTGTTCTTCGTACGACGAAGAAGCGGTAAATCCGAATCAGTTTCGGATTCACCCTATCAACAGCCCACCCCAAAACGTTGATATATTGTTGATATAAATCAGCACAACAACCTCACCGCGACACTCCGCCAAACGCAGACAAAGAAAAACCCGCAGAAGCTAGGCTTTCTGCGGGTTTTATCTATCGTCTTGGTTGCGGGGGTAGGATTTGAACCTACGACCTTCAGGTTATGAGCCTGACGAGCTACCGGGCTGCTCCACCCCGCGGTAAGGCATTGGGCTTTACGGGCCCTTAAAAGCGTTACACCGGCCTTTATGGGCCGGTGTTTTCATCGTGAAGGTTTTTCTTGTTCGTTTCCTTTGAAGACCAGGCAGCGTCCTACTCTCCCGTGCCTTAAGACACAGTACCATCGGCGCAGAGGGGTTTCACGTCCGAGTTCGGGATGGGATCGGGTGGAGGGCCCTCGCTATGACCACCTGGTCGTCGAAGGAAACGAAGAAGAATTTCTGATCTGATTAGTACCTTCGTGCACTGATACAAGTATTTCGTGTGTCGGGCTTGCCGCTACGCATGGGCGATCAAGCCGATCGAGCGATTAGTACAGCTTAGCTTCACGTGTTACCACGCTTCCACATGCTGCCTATCAACGTGGTGGTCTTCCACGGCTCTGATAGGGAAACCTGGTTTTGAGGGGAGC
>NZ_JXSL01000002.1 GCF_000829825.1 Paramagnetospirillum magnetotacticum MS-1
TCCGATCTGAACCGCAAATTCGCGAAATTCTTTAATAATGCTCATGTTATTCTCCCTATGAAGCCGACAACCATAAGTCTAACAAATGTTAAGCCATTTTCCTCCCAGGAATGAATTTAATTAATCCTTCATAATCAAAGGGAAATAATAAGGCGTCATTAGACGCCTTATTAAATACAAGAAGAAAGGGCTTGGCTGGAAGGTTCA
>NZ_JXSL01000003.1 GCF_000829825.1 Paramagnetospirillum magnetotacticum MS-1
TTGGAGCGGGTGAAGACCGATGATCGAGGTCATTTCCCACCACAGGCACCCTCTAGGCCCATGATTCCAACGATTTCAAGAGTCTAGGTATATCCAGGTTCGATGTCCAGAGGCACTTCTGGTCTACCGTTTGGTCTACCGCTGACCGGCCCCTGGTACTCCAGCCCCATAGCCACCCTGGGGCAGTCCATGGGAACACCGGCGGCAGTCCCATCGGAGAAGCTGCCGGTCATCTGGGGGACTTGGTCGCGATGATCGAAGGTCTGGAGGCCCCGCCACGGGGGACATGAGCTGAGACCCCAGGGTGCGATATGGGGCTGAGATTTTTGTTCCAGAATAATCAGGGACCCAGGGGTACCCAGAGGTTACCGAGGGGGACTCTGTCGGTTTCCTTTCCGGGTCCCTGTCCGCTCCTGTCCCAGGTGACGGGGTGTGGATCTTGTGGTCTGATTAATAGGGGGATGGATTTCTCATTCTCTCCTATAGAGCCTTCACCCCCCTATTTAATCCCTGAGAGGAAACCCGATGGCTGCCCCAGAGCCGTTCTCAGAATCAGCACCAGTGTCATCCATCGCATTCGTGGACAGGATGGAGAAGCACTGGGTGGAGACCCTGGGGAATGCGTCCAGTGAGAAGCTGAGGGCCATCTGGCGGCAACTGGCGGAAGCCTTCGGTCAGGCCATCGTGGCCCATGGGACTGACGATCAGAGGACCTGGAGAGTCCTTCAGCCGCCCACGGGGACCGGGAAGACCCAAGGGCTGTGTCTGTATGCCGCCATGCTGGCTGAGGGGAATCGGAGGGTGGCCGATGGGGACAAGACGGGGATGCTGGTGGTCACTCGGCTGATCGATCAGTGCAATGAGGTGGTCGAGAGCATCAATGGTCATGCTGGGGCTATGGTGGCCGTCGCCAAACATTCGGAAACAACCGTGACAGCAGATGAGGTGGCGGCCTCAGAAATCCTGGTGGTGACCCATCAGGCTTACGTCAACGCCGCTATCGGGCTTGGCAAGGATAGAGCTGACAAGTGGTCTGCGCTGATCGAGTGGAACTATGGACGGCGGAAGCTGACCGTCATCGATGAGGCTTTGGCCAACATGGTCGAAGAGTACCAGATCACATCATCGGCCATCTCTCAGGCCCTGGGGCATATTCCTGAACCTGTGAAGAAGGCATTCCCTGACCCGATCCTGTGCCTCAGGGAGGCTGATGAGATCTTCCAGAAGATGTCAGAGTCGGTTGCGGCCAAACCCGATCTCCCAATGACCATGACGAGGATGGTCTGGAAGGGCACCATGGCGATGCCCTCGGAGTATTCGATGGAGGGTCTGAGGTCTGCCCTGTGGAACCATCCTTATGACCAGACGGTTCTGCAAGAGAACTCTTTGGCTACTCGGCATCGCTTCCGCGACAAGGTCGATGAAACGCTCCAAGGCCTTGAAGGTGTCATGGCCAATTGGGCGTATTACGCCAGCAAGGGTGACCACCACACTCTCAACTGCGCCAAGCTCGCGATCCCCGATTCTTTGCCAGGGCCGGTAGTTCTGGATGCGACGGCAACCCAGAATTTCCTCTGGGAGTTGTTCAGCCATAAGGCCCAGGTATACGCCGTTCCCGGCGGTGCCAGAGCCTACGAAAACGTCACCCTTCATGTCGCCAGATGCAAGGGTATCGGCAAGACCAAGATGCAAGAGCTTCACCAGAAAAGATTGCCCAGACTGCTGGCCGATTTAGAGGTCCGGCTTGGTCAAGACCGCCGCATATTCCTATGCTGCCATAAAAAGGTTGCACCCTACGCCAAAACATTCGAGCCCAAATTTGCCGAGTACAGCGTAGGGTATTGGGGAGCCATCGATGGTCGGAACGACTGGAAGGACTGTGATGTGGTCGTTCTCTTTGGCCTGTCCTATCGCGATCAATTGACCTGGGCCAACAATGCCTTCATGGCCTTTCAAGGTCGCCAGGAAGATGACTGGATCCAGAATCCCGTGTTCAAGAAATACGATGATGTCCGCATCGAGATGCAGCAGCGGCAGATTGCTGTTTCGGTCATCCAGGCTCTGAACAGGGTCCAATGCCGGAAGGTGATTGATGGAACGGGCAACTGCGCTCCGACCGATGCCTTCATTCTGCTCCCCAAGGGAACCTCCGGCGATAACATCCTGGCTTCAATCCAGGCTGACATGCCGGGGATCAGAGTTGTCCCCTGGGATTTTGATCTGGACCCAGAAACAGCCAAAGAATCAGCTGTGCGCCGAGGTTCATCCCACGAAGCTATTATCGATCTCATGGGGATCAAGGAACCGGGGGAACATTCGGTAGGCGATATCCGGCAAGCGCTGGAAATCAGTTATGACAAGTGGCGGGAAAGCGTGGCTCCGGCTCTCCGGGATCCTGGGCATGCCTTAACCAAGGCCCTTGCTGATATCAATGTCTCGTACCTTCCAGGCCGTGGCCGGGGCGGCTCGAAATTGGTGAAGCTATGACCTCGGATCGCCGCCGCAAGCGCAAGGCGGACGTGAAGGCCAGGGCCGAAGAGCCCAACCCATTCTTCGGTCGCTGTCGGGTCATGGGCTGTCGCAACCCTACCAGAGCTGGAACATCTGGCGGCCTGGACATGCGCTTCTGCCGATCTCACGCTGATCACCACCAGCGACACGGCACTGCCTATCGCGGCAGCTACACAGCCAAGCAGATCAACCCATATCGCCAAGCAGCCCTGGCGTGGCTTAAAGCCAACCTTGAGGATTTCTGGGTGAAGGATGCTATCCATCGTGTTCGCGGCCTCTACCAGAGCGCAGGGCAGCATGTGGAAGCCTTCCGGCTGCGCGGGATGTCACCCGAGAACCGCGCAAGGGCAGCTTGGGCTCGCCTCAGAAAGCGGGAGGTTGATCCGCTGGCGGTGATCGCGGCATGGCTGGCGGTCGAGATGGCGCTCCGAGAGGACCCTGAGGCGATCACCACGGCAGAGTTCAAGCGGGTGCAAGCCGCCAAGATCATCCATAGGATGGCCTCAGGAACCCATAAGCGATGGGAGCATGAATTTCCGGCTCGACCAAGATCAGGACAACCGCCGAGCATGGTCGTGGAGGAGATGCATGTTTACCCAGCGAGCCGTGGGAGGGTCTTGAGGCATATTGGAGAGGCGTTGGAAAAGGCCGTGGAGTTGCTTGCCGATCATCACCTGGAGGTGATCCGCGAGTTCACCTTGAGGCGGCGAAAGGGTGGCTCATGATAGAATCATCTGCGAAAGAGAGTGGTGGTGAACTGGACGTAACCAGCACGGTCACCATCAGCGTCATTCAGGTCACGGCCATCCATGCTGGCCGCGTGTTGGCACTGGCCGATGTGGAATTGGTCCTCGATGGCGTGTCCATCGTCATCCACGGCGTACAGGTTCGCGCTGACGCTTCCAAGACGGAAATCACCCTTCCCAATTACCGAGCACCAGACGGTTCATGGCGAACCGCCGTCACATTGCCCAATGAAGTGCGTGGGCCGATGGGCGACGCTGTGATTGCAGCGGCCATGGAGATTGGGATTTTGAAGGAGAAGGCGGCTGTCGTGTAACACGACAGCTATTCTATCTCGGTGAGCATTTCCCGTAGATCGCATCGGCGCTGGTTACTCATCCTCATTATAGGATTACAATACAGCGACGTGGCCAATTAGCGGGTCAGGATCACTTTATCCGACACGAACACTACTCAGAAATTCATTTACTGCATTCTTCAGCTTGCTGGAGTCCTTAGCCAATTCCTTCGCAGAAGTCAAAACGTCTGTAGATGCGGAAGTCGCTTCGGTGGCAGCACTCATTACGTCAGAAATACTGCCAGAAACTTCCTGTGTCCCTCTGGCCGCTTGCTCGACGTTCTGAGCAATCTCATCGGTTGCTGCACGCTGTTGATCAACTGACATGGATATGGATGCCGAAATTTCATCCATCCGCTGAATGGTCCGCCCGATAGAATGGATCGCAGTGCTGGCCCGCGCGGTCTCTGACTGTACCATTCCAATTTGATGAGCAATTTCCTCCGTTGCCTTGCCTGTTTGGGTCGCCAGATGCTTCACCTCATTGGCCACAACCGCAAAGCCTTTACCCGCCTCTCCCGCTCTGGCCGCTTCAATGGTTGCATTTAGCGCCAAGAGATTGGTTTGGCTCGCAATGTCATTGATAAGGTTGACGATGTCACCAATGCGAGAAACCGCATCAGCTAAACCACTGACAATAATATTAGTTTCCGATGCTTCTTTCACTGCATCTTTCGCAACCGATGCAGACTCATCAACTTGCCTGCTTATTTCAGCAACAGAACTCGATAATTCTTCAGTAGCTGCAGCAACTGTTGAAACATTAGTCGCCGCTTGATGGGAGGCTCCTGCGACAGAGGTCGACCTTATTGAAACTTGATCTGCGATGGCGGACATCGATTGCGCCGATACTTGGAGGGTTTGAGCCGCCGAGCTAACATCAGCAACGACACAGGAAACTTCAGCCTCAAATTTATCCGCCATTTGCCCAAGGATCTGGCGGTGTTCAGCTGCTGCGCGGCGCTCGACCTCCTTCGCTTCCGCTTCCGCTCGCACTTTTTCAACAGAAGTAGCCTTAAACACCTCCAATGTGCGTGCCATAACGCCCATTTCATCCGTCTGATCAGTGAACAGAACATCTACGTTCAGGTTGCCGCCAGCAAGTTCTTTCATAGTTTTCGTAAGTCCGCGCATCGGCTTAACCAGATATTGCGAGACGGCAAACATAGACATTGCACCAGCGATTAGAACACCACATAAAGTCCCCACAATTGAAAGCGTAATTGTGAGATGTATTTTTCCATCCTGAGAGGCGCGCAATGAGCGGGCCTCCTCGTGGGCTGATTTGCCCAATGCGGCTACTCCATCTGAAAATTTTTTCCTATTAGAGCGAGATGCGTCATTATCTCCATAAATACGCGCAACAGAAGCGCCCTCTTTTTCGGCCAATCTAACAAGCTCTGTGCGGATGCGGACAAAATCATCAAGTTGTACTATTAAAGGGGAAACTTTCTGGTCATTCCCCCATAGTTCAATCCATTTTGGCTTGAGCTTCTCGATCTCAGAGAGCGTTAATTTGAGCGGCGCGGCATACTTGGCAACGTCCTTATCGTTGGCAGACATATAGATCCCACGAGAGTCCATTACCGCAGAGAGTACTTTCGCCTCGGTATGCTCCGCCAGTGCGACGCGCTCGTAGGCGACTTCCAAGGCATCCCCAGTGAGGTCCATATCGCGAGCGGCATCAACAGCCAACGCACCAATCGCCAAAGCGACCACGGACAGAAATGCGACTACGGAATAGACCTTTGCGCCAATTCCTAAATCCCTTACCCGCATAACCGTGCTCCCTGGTCTTATGAACTCGAAAACAAACCTTCGCGGGCTTACAAACCCGTGCCGACTGTCAAATCGTAGTAGGTCTAACGTATGCGTGTCCATCGTCATCCACTGGGCGCTCTGAATGGCGCACATGATGCTGAACTACCGAGCTCCAAGCGGCTCATGGCGAACCGCCATCACTTTGCCCGACGAGGTGCGTGGGCCGATTGGCGACGCTGTGATTGCATCGGCCATGGAGATTGGTCTGCTGGTGGAGAAAGCTGTCGTGTAACACGACATGATCAAGTCTGTCAGGCAATCGCCGATATCATCGATCAGTTGACGCGCGTTGCGGATATATGAACTTTTCGCCGTAACATTCTGTTCGCGGTTGCGGCGAAACTCATTTACAAGCTTATGGTATATGATCATCGGGCGTAGCCGAAGGAGCTTACCGATGAGCCTATCCACCATTCGCGGAAAATTTTTGGCATTGGCCATTGCCGTGACGTTGGCACTTGGGGCGATCAGCATCGCATGGTGGACGGCATTCGCCGAACTAAAGGTCAACGGGCCAACATATAGCCGCGTCGTACAGGTGAAGGACTTGGTGGCCGACATTCTGCCGCCGCCCGAATATATCCTGGAATCCTATCTGGAAGCATCCCAGGCGTTAAGCGCCGAACCCGCTGAAATCTCCGCACACAAGGCAGCCATGGTGCGACTGCGGAAAGATTTTGATGATCGGCACGAGTTCTGGAAAACCCAGTCACTGGATGCATCTATGCGCGATGGCCTGCTCGTTGAGGCATATGGGCCAGCTGTCCGTTTTTACGACCGCGCCTTTACCGCATTTTTCCCAGCACTAGAACGCGGCGACCATGCTGCTGCGATGGCGATATTTAAGGAATTGCGAGGGATTTACGCAAATCACCGCGCCGCTATTGATAAGCTTGTTACCGCCTCGGACGCTCTTTCAAAAAATGTTGAGGTCGCCGCTGCCGACCATGAAAATAGCTACAAGTCATTGGTTGGGGTCATTACCGCGCTTTCATCAGTCCTTTCCTTGGCGGCTTTGCTGGCCATGGCCAAGAGTATTGCGGCTCCGATGGCGAAATTGACGTCCATCATGTCCTCTCTGGCCAAGGGAGATAGCGCTGTATCCGTTCCCGAGCAGACAAGGCGTGATGAGATTGGGACGATGGCACGTGGCCTTGAAGCTCTCCGCAAGGTTGTCGATGATGCTTATCGGCTCAATAACCTTGTTGAAGAACAGCCCGCAGCAATAATTTTATGCACACCCGACATGAAGGTTTCGTACCTGAATAAGTCTGCGAAAGCGATCCTGCAGAGAATGCAGCAAGGATCAAAGAAGGATATGTCAAACGTCATTGGTCGGAGCATTCTCGATTTCCACGATCACCCTGAAGGCGTGAAAAGAATCGTATCAAATCTTGATGCACTGCCATTTTCTGGGAAGTTCTCGATGGCAGGCGTTACGATAGAGAATGTTGTTGATGTTGTCCGTGATAAGAGCGGCAAAGTCGTTGGAATGATGCTCAGTTGGAAGGATGTCACGGATTACATCAAGTTGGCTGAGACGTTTGAACAGCAGGTTAAGGGGGCTGCACAGTCGGTTGCAGCCGCATGCACTCAACTCAGCAACGCTGCTGAGACCATGAACACTACCGCGCAGGAAACGAAGGCCGAGGGCACTGAAGTCGCGGCTGCGGCCATGCAAGCAACTGGGAATGTCCAGGCCGTCGCGGCTGCCGCCGAGGAACTGGCTGCATCAGTCAACGAAATCACACGGCAGGTTGCGAATTCAGCCAGCCTTGCCCGTAGCACCGCCGACGAAGCCAAGAAGACAGGTGCGACGCTTGCGACGCTGGAGCAGTCAGCTGCCAAAATCAGCGAGGTCGTCGGCATGATCAACGACATCGCCAGCCAGACCAACCTCCTTGCCCTGAATGCTACCATTGAGGCCGCTCGTGCTGGTGAGGCTGGCAAGGGATTTGCCGTGGTCGCTAACGAGGTCAAAGGGCTTGCTAACCAGACTGCGCGAGCGACGGACGAAATCGCCATTCAAATGCGGCAGATGCAGGAAATCACCAAGGAAACAGTGATAGCGATCCAGCAGATTATCGGGATGATCGGTGAGATTGATACAAGCTCGGCCAATGTCGCCGCTGCTGTTGAACAGCAAGGAGCTGCCACCAGCGAGATCAGTCGGAGCGTTCAATCTGCGGCAGCAGGGACCACGCAGGTCTCTGATAGCATCGTAAAGGTCGTCGAAGGAGCCGAGATCACGGGGCGCAACGCTGGAGATGTCCGCAGCAGCGTGCATGACCTCGCAGGCCAAGCCCGCTCACTGGAAACAGGTGTAAATGCGTTCCTTGAGCAGATGCGGAAATAGGAACACATCATTTATCGTGGACGACGAAGTCGTTTGGAATTCGCAAGGGGCCGTTCCGGCACGGGAGGTAGTGATGTTGCGTTGCATTGGCTACGTCAGTGACATTGTAAATATCAACAATGCTAAAAATGATATCGCAAATATTATTTTATCTGCCACAGCTTTTAATGACGGACACAATATCACTGGCATGATGGCATATTATGATGGATGTATATTGCAATTTATTGAGGGTGAAAGTCAGGTTATTGGTGAGCTATATGAGCGCATTGGCAACGATTCGCGGCACAGGGATCTTGTGAAGATTTATGACGCAGAAATTGAAAGGCGCTCCTTTGATGGCTGGAAAATGGCCCTTATAAATATAGATGACATGCCGGAAGAGGTGCGCAGTTCATGTATTAATTTTATGAAAAACAATCTGACAAATTCCGCTTCAATCGCCGAACAATATGCCGAAATAAAGACTCTTATTCATGGATTCTCAATGAACCTTGTCATTGATAAGTTTTTATCTAATTAGCCATCGCGCTAACTGTATTAGCGGCGTCAAACGATGAGTAAGATAGAATTGGCGACATTATAAGTTGTCGCCATCTTTGTTTTTTCTCACAATAGATGTTAAGTCTGCATCAAATTGGCAGTAGCCTTAATTAACTGGGACCTCACGTTAATAACCATTCCGGGGTCCGTGATCGCCAATCAACGCCATGCAGCACGCAACCGCATGGCGGTCATGTTGAGCTTCTACGCAGGAATGCGCGTCGGCGAAATTGCCCATTTGAAACTCGGCGACGTCCTTGATGGTGATGGCCGCGTGAAAGACCAGATCACGCTGTTGGCCCACTACACCAAGACCGCCGAAGCCAGAGCGGTGTTCGTCAGTGGCAAGCTGCGCCGCGAGTTGGAACGCTACGTGTCGTGTAACACGACAACAGATCGCGCCGCTCCGTTCCTTGTGACCCAAAAGGCCACGGCGTTTTCGGCCAATACTCTTTGCCAGTTATTTGGACAGATTTATACGCTGGCCGGAATTGATGGTGCGAGCAGCCACAGCGGTCGGCGCTGGTTTATCACCCAATTGGCCCACAGCGGCGTGTCCGCGAAGGTCATCATGACGCTGGCCGGTCATCGTCATTTGTCCACAACGCAGCGTTATATCGAGGTCAACGACCAGATGATGAAAGCTGCCGTGGAGGTGCTGTAGCTGGCAGAGAGTTTAAACCTCAAGTTCATTGCCATCCTCATCAGATAGATAAATTAAAGGGCGGCTGTCTACGTTGTCGTTTGTCAGATACCCGCAGTATTGCTTGTCAATAGTTTGGATATGGCTCACGATCCATCGCTCCACAAGGCCACTTATTGTCCCTGCAATATCTTTATTACCATTTCTATATTCTTGTGCGATTTGATGCGCCTTCGCGGCAAAAGCTTCATGTGCAGCAAGATGTTCGGCCAAATAGGGATAGTTCACGGCGGCCATTGCCATCTCTTCGCGCAGGAAATGGCCTTCAACATATTCTTCAAGTACGTTAATCGCCGTTTCGATTAGGTAGTCATTCCCTTCCTCTGGACCTTCTATAACATCGCGGAGGAGTTCTGCCAGCCTAAAGAAGGCTTGATGGTCCTCATCAATGATGTCCACGCCAACGGACAAATCAGCCGACCAACCATCGGGTGCCTTATCCTGTTCTATGTTTTCAGACATATGCGCCACCGTGATGAACGAAAACAAATATGAATGTATGCGACCTTCGGTCAGGCTGGCCCAAGAATTTTGACTATTCCAGAATGAAGCTTTTTGATCGAAAAGGGCTTTTCCAAGAACAAGTCCACACCTGCCTCGTATGCCTTTTTTTCCGCATCTGCGCCCACCATCCCAGTCAGTAGGACGATTGGAGTTTTTTGATCAATGCCATCAGTCCCAGAGCGAATGCGTTGAGTGCATTCAAGCCCGTCCATCACGTCCATCTTCCAGTCCATAATGACTAAGTGAGGAGACGTTTCACGGATCTTGGCAATAGCATCTTCGCCATTGATTGCCTGGACGATATCCTTGATGCCGATTCCTTTAAGGACCTCGAAAATCAAAGTGCGTGTGGGCAGATTGTCGTCAACAATCACCGCAGTCTTTACCTTATTCATCTGCCGCCCTCGAAAAATTGCGGGGCTCAAAATGCCCGCTCTGTGGCCATCGATTTCCATAAACTCTAAAAGATTTTTGCTGTCATTTCCACACCAAGGCAGAGACGCAAGCGCATCGCCGTGATGTTCAGCTTCTAAGCTGGAATGCTCGTCGGCGAGATCGCCACTTGAAGGTCAATGACCAGATGATGAAAGCTGCGGTTGAAGTACTATATCTGGTGAAGAGTAAATGCGGTCAAATCTGACGTTTTAGAGTTATGCGAAATTATATTGCGGTTCATTCGCGATAATTGTTCTTTGATTGCCCCCCCCCACTCATGTAAGAAGATGTGACAAGACATTATAAAAGGTATGGGTATTGAGGAGGCGGGAATGCTGGCAAGCAACATGGCGGGGACCAAGGCGGCAGCGGTAGCGCCGATGGTTGGAAAGACAGTGGCAATCGGAATTGGTGCGACCGTCGGATGGGGCGTTTTATCCGTCCTGGCCGTGGCCGCTTTGGGCAGTGTCTATTTCGCGAGGAAATACGCAGGCCCGATTGATGTGCCTGTTACCGATCTTGAGGCATAGGTCGTCGCCCTTTCGCTCGGCCACGCTGTGCGTGACGATGATCTGGCCGAACTCGCTAAACAAATAGCTCAGGCATGGGCTCGCGGTAGCGGTCGATCTGAAATTCAGGGGCAGATGACCGTAGCGTCAATTTTCATGACGCTCCGCGAAATCCACGATCATGGCCATCAGCAAAATGCACTGTTCGAGGACAAGCCCAAGTCCAAACAGGTGGTGAAGCTTGTGTGCTGTCCCGATTGCGAACGGGTGATGCGCGACTATTTTGCGCTCGGTCGTCATAGCAAGTTCTGTACGGCGAATATGCGCAATATACGCATAAAATAATCCAGTAAATGTTGAAAATTAACGACCTACAAGTATGGCATTCATAAGCGCCGCGTCCATAGACGACGCGTGCATCAATATGCGGTCTTCGATGTATTTTAGTTTTTTTGCAAACAACTTCTCCGCAATAATTGTCACCTGAATTTCATCAATTAAAACAGAAATAGATAATATAATATCAATATGCTCCGCGCAGTGATTTTCAAAATTTACATCATCGAACTTCTGTATAAGTTGTTCTTCGTGCTCAAAATGAGACTGGACAGAAGAAAGAAATAGATGAGCCATTTTAAATATCAGAGGGCGATCAAAATCGCTTCCGCATAACGATATCATTTGATAAAAGTTTTCTTTGATTATTGAGTGCTCTGCCTCTTCGCAATCAATAATATCTTTTATATCTTTGTTGCTTATATTGTCGCTGAAAGCTAGCGCTGCGCTAATTTCAATGTCGGAGTCATATAGTTCTAACGCGCTGCCAAATAAATTTTTGTCAAAACACTTATTAGCATTATTTTGCAATGGGGCCGCTTCAAGGATTTTTGAAAGAGCCGTTAATGCATCGTCATTTTTAATTTCGGCAAATGAAGACTCATCAAAAAAGTCGCTAATTACTACTGCTTCCTCTTGTGTTAGCCCATGGTACCCGCCAAGCATAATTGATTTTATTGAGAAGCTATGCATAGCATGAGCAAATTTATCATCAACAATCGAAGCAATTAATTTGTGAGATGCATCAGCTTCATCTTCTGCAAAAAATGAAGAGATATCCTCTACACCACTTGCGTACATTTTGTAGGCAGCGACAAAGCGATCCCGGTATGAGAGATCTAATGTCTCAATATTTTTTTCACTTTGCATGACTATGCGTCATCCTCCTGAAGAGAATTGATCTTTGTGACGGTATCCACCTGGAGATCACAGATCGCCCTCACTCTTTCGATTGAGACGCGGAACTCCTCGTCTGCCCGAGCAAGATCGGCAACGGCAGAAGGCGTTAATCGACCTGTGGTTTGAAGGCGATGACGAAGCAAAATCACGTCGCGCCTTGCCGAGGCCAACTGGTTTAGGAGAGTTCTTGCACCTTCGGTGAGCCTCTCAACGGAAACAAGGTTAGTATCGCTCATTTTTGACCATAGCTACAGTTCACAAATCCAAAGCGATCTTCTCTTTGGGCTTTTGCCTTAAAATCCCATTTGAGGCCATCCACCGCCTTTTGATTTTAATTTCAGACCTCGACGCCCATCTGTATGCTTTCCCAACACCAACTTCATGTCGGGAAAACCTACGCCAGAATCTTGTTGGGAAGCCCGACGACTTCGCCTGCCCTAAAAGGAGGATTATGATGTCCTTACAGTGTTCAAAAACCGCTGCATCTCACCTTGCAGCTTTTCAGAATGTGCAATTAGTTGATTAGCTGAGGACAGAACATGAGATGCCGATGTGCCCGTTTGATTAGCAGACTGCGTTACGCCACTGATATTGCTGGAAACCTCTTGTGTTCCCTGTGAGGCTTGCAAAACATTCTCCGCTATTCCTTGGGTCGCAGCGCCTTGCTGCTCGACAGCAGCCGCAATTCCCGCAGAAATATGCTTAACCTGTTCAATCACCATTCCAATATTCTTGATTGCTTCGACTGCCTGAAGAGTCTCGTCTTGTACGGTGGCAATCTGACTTCCAATCTCGCTTGTAGCTCTTGCTGTTTGGTTCGCGAGATTCTTAACTTCGTTTGCTACAACAGCAAAGCCTTTGCCTGCTTCACCGGCCCGTGCAGCTTCAATTGTCGCATTTAGCGCAAGCAAATTGGTCTGTGAAGCAATGTCATTGATTAAATTTACTACCTCACCAATCTTATGTGCCGATGCAGCTAGTGATTGGATTTTTTCGTTTGTCCGTGAGGCTTCTGCCGATGCATCTGTTGATATGCGTGCAGCTTCACTGACTTGGCGGCTAATTTCAGATATTGAGGCGGATAGCTCTTCGGCGGCGGCGGCAACGGTTTGAACGTTGCAGGCTGCCTGTTCTGACGCCGCTGCGACGGCGGTTGCCTGAGTGCTGGTTATTTCTGCCGTCGTTGTTAGTGATTGAGCCGTAATCTGCAAATCTGATGCAGAGCCCGAAACCGCTTGCACCACCCCCATAACGCTATTTTCAAAATTTGTTGCGAGCGCAAGCATGAATTTTCGGCGCTCATCAGCGGCTTTGCGCTCTGCTGCTTCTCTCTCTCGCTTCATCTCTTCAGCAGCCAGCCCAAGTTCCTTGAACACCATAACGGAACGAACCATTGAACCAATCTCGTCTTCACCAATTGGGCCTGATACAGGAGTCGACCAATCACCATTGGCAAGAGCTGTCATGACATTTGTGACGGATGTAATGGGCAGGTGAATGCTGCGATTCACGCGCAGAGTTGCAACAGTACTTATTAGTAGCATTGCAAGGCCAAAAATTGCGCCATATAAAACAACATTATATCGAAAATCATCAAATACCTGGTCTGAATCTTTCGACTTACTGATGCAAATATTACGTAATTCTGCGAATGCGTCAGACATTCCCTTGATGTGCTTATCAAGCCTTCCATCAATATCTCTGATCTCCGCTGTAAGATCTGATGTTGCATCAAGCCTGGGCAGCATCTCCTTTTCAAATATTTTTACAATTTCAACATAGTTATTTCTGGCATCATGAATTAACGATTCTTCATTGCTTGTGAATTTCGCCTCGCCAAATATTATAAAAATGCCATCAACATTTTTCTTCGACTCGGCCCAATCCTTTCGAGTTTCGGCCAATTCTCTGTTTATTTCTGCGTCAGCTATTATTTGATATAATTTGTGCCCTGCGCCAGCCGCGCTCGCCGCGGAAATTGCTATTGCTGACAACTCCGCGCCTTCATCTTGGATTACACCAAGTTTATGGCTTGTCATGACTGCGCCAATTACAAAGATGATTAGCGCCGCAGCGGTAATTCCGGAGCCAAGACTCATTTTTAAGCTAATGCGCATAAATTCGCTCCTGGTCTCAAGGTGGCGCTGTTGGCCATCTCACAATTACCTGACAAAAGCACGGGGTGACCTGGACCTATTTCAACAAGCCGCATAGCCTTGTCATGGTAGAAATTTGGTTGGTCAAAATGGCCTCAGGCTGGCCTTGTAGATACTCCCATTTGGGACTGCGCCACGGCTCGTTAGGATGGGTTTGATGCGATGATAATTGCCGACTGCAATTTATCTTCTGATCATAGCGTGAAGTTTTAAATAAGTTTAACGTGCAAAGAAAATAGGTTGTAAACGGAAAGGAGGATGAAGAATGCACGGTGGGAGACCATTCCTGTCGTGTTACACGACAGCCGCCTTCTCCTTCAAAATCCCAATCTCCATGGCCGCTGCAATCACAGCGTCGCCCATCGGCCCACGCACTTCATTGGGCAATGTGACGGCGGTTCGCCATGAACCGTCTGGTGCTCGGTAATTGGGAAGGGTGATTTCCGTCTTGGAAGCGTCAGCGCGAACCTGTACGCCGTGGATGACGATGGACACGCCATCGAGGACCAATTCCACATCGGCCAGTGCCAACACGCGGCCAGCATGGATGGCCGTGACCTGAATGACGCTGATGGTGACCGTGCTGGTTACGTCCAGTTCACCACCACTCTCTTTCGCAGATGATTCTATCATGAGCCACCCTTTCGCCGCCTCAAGGTGAACTCGCGGATCACCTCCAGGTGATGATCGGCAAG
>NZ_JXSL01000004.1 GCF_000829825.1 Paramagnetospirillum magnetotacticum MS-1
TGAGCGCCAGCTATCCTGAGGGAAACTTCGGAGGGAACCAGCTACTAGATGGTTCGATTAGTCTTTCGCCCCTATACCCAAGTCGGACGATCGATTTGCACGTCAGAATCGCTGCGGACCTCCACCAGAGTTTCCTCTGGCTTCATCCTGCTCGGGCATAGTTCACCATCTTTCGGGTCCTAGCGTGCCCGCTCTGCCTCCGCCACACCGAACGGAGCGGATATGGCGGGGCGGTGGTGCGCCTCCCCCGAGGGAGAGGATCCCACCTCGATCGACCGAATCGACCTTCACCTTCATTGCGCCGTGGGGTTTCAGTCGCCCCTTGACTCGCGGGCCCGTTAGACTAATCGAACCATCTAGTAGCTGGTTCCCTCCGAAGTTTCCCTCAGGATAGCTGGCGCTCA
>NZ_JXSL01000005.1 GCF_000829825.1 Paramagnetospirillum magnetotacticum MS-1
AGGAGGTGCAAGATCACGCCACGGATTGGCTATGGACCTACAACAACGACAGACCCAATATGGCCATCGGCGGCATCACACCCGCCCAGAAACTGAAATTGGCCGCGTGAGTTCTATGTTCCAACCCCGTTAAAAACGGGGGGATTACCCTACAATGCACTACAGATACTACAATATACTACGGCGACAGCTGCGGCGTAATAAGCCTGAAATTTCAATGCTTTGATCAATAGTACCGTGCGGTTTGCCGTGCGGGTCATCGTGCGGTCAACCCAGCGGTTTGCCATGCGGCATTCAGGCTTTCCGCGGCATGTCCTTCTTGGCTTTCAGGAGACGAACAATACGCCTGGAAACTGTGTCAGGATCAAGCCGCTGCCCCGTCATTTTCATGAACTCTCTGGCGATATCGGTCGGACTGACCTTGATGTCGTCAGCAACGGTCAATCCGGTATAGCGCATGGCGGCGACCTTGCGAGCCAACCAAAGCTGTTCCCACTCGGCCGCCTGATTCTGGATCTGAGGTGTGCGATGCCTACCCAGCCATTGCCCGAAACGCTTGGCTTCCTTTCGCCACTCGACCAGTGCTGAACGCACCTTGGCAGGGCGCAGCATGGCAAGGTCCCAAACTTCATCTAGCTCCAGGCCGAGTGCGGTGATCTTCTTATCGAATCCCCATTCCGCAGTTGCGAAGTCGGCCGCCTTCTCTAAGTCGAATCCGTCAGCAAAGATCGGCTGCACGTTTTTAGAGCAGCGATCCGAGGAAAAGTTCTGGTTTCCAAGCCAATCCAGATCAAGCACCTGAAGATCAATCGCGAAATGCCCATCTATTTCTGACCATTCCGGAGACTTCGAGTGGACGACCTTCATCCGTGGACGATAGATTGGCGCGATCTCTCGGCGTAAATTTAGCTCCATTGCCAGTGCAAAATACTTACCGCGGAGACAATCGAATACTGCACGATCATGGCGGTTACAGTCCATGTCATTCGCTATACGACGCATGCCGTCGAGGATCATGTCTGTTGGGCGCTTTGAAAGGTCTGCGGCTTTTGGTTCAGGTAGAACGTAGGTCGATGGCTTCTTCGTCAGTGGCTTGGACGGCGAGATGATCGAATGGCTTTCGGTCAGAGGGATTGGATCGTCAAACATGGTCAAACCTTCTTCGGCGTGATGGTATCAGCGATCTGACGCGCAAGATCACGCGCCACTGACGGATGAAATGGGTGTTTGATGGTTTCGATGCTGGTGATCAGGCTCAGGACGAAGCCGTTTCCTTTGCGTCGGTAGGTGATGTCATCACCCGTGATGGTTCTTGCGTCCCCTGCGCAGCCCTGCCCCATCGCGATGGATAGTGTGTCGGCGTCTTGCATGGCTAACTGGAGCCGAACAGCCTGGTTGTCAGGTCGGTCGATGCTGACCATTACGACTGGCGTTTCATTGTCCGGCCCTATGGCGCGTATGACCTTGAAACCAGGAAGACCAAAACAGCCGGTATCAGACCACTCCCGAACGATGATCTGGTCCAGCCATTCTGACACCGTGACACCTTCACGTTCCGCCATCAGGCGAAGCTGTCTGGCGCGCACGGCGTCAATGGTAAGTCCGCTTTGATGTGGTCGGCGTGCCATGCGATCTCCGTTTATAATGCACGTGCATTTGATGACTCGATTCCGACCCAGAGTCAAGCCGCTCTACAAGGATGTACTGAAGATGGTCGCGGATCAGCCGCCATCCGGGCCAGCAGGTGCTGGATTTTCTAGGACTTCGATCTGCCCCAGCTATAGCAGCACGAGCGTGAGCGATAGGCGGCGTTGCCCAGTCCGGCCCTATGACTTTAGTTTCAATACGTCACTTGATCACACCGCCATCAGTGTGCAATGAAGCGGCCCCAAGGGAAGGGAGCGGGTCATGAAAGCTGTTGCCCTCGGCGATCTTTATCAGAGCGATGGTCGGAGCCGGACGGTTTGGTCGGTGGACAGCATCATCGACGTCCCGAAATCTGGAACCATGGTGCGGCTGACCAAGATCGATGGTTATGGCTCGGCGACGGTCCATGCGTCACAGCTGGGCATCGGCAGCGGGTTCACCAAGATCGACGAGGTTCTAATCCAGACAGGTTGATGCATCAACCCAACCGCAGTGCCAAGTCCTCGGCCCGCAGATGGGTGTACCGTTTCAACATGGTCAGGGTCTTGTGACCGCTGATGGCAGACACCTCCATCACATCCAGCCCCTTCTCGAACAAACGAGACACGCCTTCATGACGCAGATCATGGAAGTTGATGTTGTCCAGACCGATGCGGGTCCGCAGGCGATCCCATGCAAGACGGACGGCGTTCTCGGACACCATGAAGACCTTCTCTGGATCACGATCAGGTTGTTGCATCAACCCGGTTAGCGTCTCCACCGCCCTGGTAGACAGCGGCACGTCGCGGCTCGATCCATTCTTGGTCATGGACAGGTGGGCAACCCGACGATCAAGATCAATGTCGGACCACCGGAGCGATAACATCTCTCCACGGCGCATGCTGGTTTCCACTGCCAGCACTACCATGGGCTTGAGCCACCGGATGCGGCCCCGGTCGCAGGCAGCAAGAATGCGCCGCTCCTCATCACCTTCAAGACGGCGGTCACGGCCACGGGGAAGGCTAGGGCGACGAACAAGCTTGGCGGGATTGCGAACCAGATAGATGTTCCAGTCCTTCATGGCGGTGTCGATGGCTTGGCTGATGGTGGCGATCTCCCTGACCACCGCCGCCGGACCAACGGACTGGAGACGCTCATCACGATAGGCGGCAATGTCAGAACTGGAAAGAAGCGCCAAGGTCCGATGCATGATGTCATGACGCAGCATGGCATTGATCCGGAACACCTCGATCTTGGCACCGCGCTTCCTGGGCGTCACCTCTTCGCGATACCGGGTCATGATCTCGGCGAGAGTTGTATCCTCGGCGAGCTTGGTGTCGGGAAGGAACCCGCACCGATCAACCTCGGCTTCCAGATCACGCGCCCACTTCTCGGCATCGGTCTTCTTGTCGAAGGATTTGGACCTCGGCGCGGTGCCCTTCCGCCGCACCATCGCCTGCCACCTACCCCGGAGTTTCCTGATCGTCGCCATCGTCATCACCATCGTTGAGGTTGTCGATGAGTGATTCTTGGACGCCGCGATCAGGAAGTGAAGGAAAAGTCCATGTGGGTGTGCCTGGATCGTGCCGCTGGCATAATTTGAGACTAAAATGCGGTTAGTTCGGAACACACTGGGGCTAAGCCAGGCTTATGCTTGGCTTGTTCCTGACGATGTCTGTGGCTTTTACTTTCGGAGGGCAGCGCTCTATCCAGCTGAGCTACGGCTGCGCGGGTCTCGGGTTAACGAGAGGCGAGGGTTATAGCGCAAGGCGGCAGCGGTGGGAAGGGGGAAGCTGTGTGGATACCGACTCTGCTTCCCCCACTTCCCCTCCAGCACGAGTTTGCCGAACGAGTGGCAGAGGTTGAAGGCATTGCCACCTTGAACGATAAGGCGGTGGTAGCGGCGGAACAGTTGGCTCAATCGCTTATGTCCCAGGTGTTCGGGAAAGCGTAATGGCTGCAGGTCCGGATTTTACCGCCCCGCCTTCTTTGCGGCAGCTTCAATCCAGTTACCCATCTTGTTGTAGCCGTCATCGTTGACCCAGTCATAGGTGGGATAGGTCACCACATTGCCCTGGGCATCTTTGAACGTCCAATTGCTGAAGGGATTTGCCCCTTTTGTGTCGGTCTTGCTGCTGGAATCCTTCAGATTGTGAATGTAGATTCCCAGCAAGCCATTCCCTTTCTTATGGCTTTGAGTGATTTCGTACCCAACATATTCTCGAGTCGAAGTCTCAGAACCAATTAGTACGACGGTGACCGATGTGCCTTTCAGTTGGTCATCGATCCATGTCTTGATGGCTGCCTCACCTTTTCTCTTGACCTCTTCCCATGCCGCCGAATCCCAAAATCCTGCGGCGGCTCTATCTTGCGTGACCCAGCTATTCCGAACCTGCCCTGCCCGCCACACATCACGCTCGAAGTGAAAACTAAAAAAGGTATGCCGTGCCATTTTTAATCACTCCTATGATTTGATCAGAGCCAACATCGCTACAACGATCGTGATAAGAACGGCACCATGGAATGCCAACAGCGTTCTCGAGAAAACCGCACTTATCCATGGTGGAGTGCTGTTGTGAACAACAAGTGTGTTCATTGAATAATCAATATCGTCAGGGTTTAGAACCCGCACCCTGTCGTAAAGAGATCTAAAAAGTCGCTCTTGCCAGAGAAAATATCCATCGAGCATCCAAAAAATAAGCGTTGGAAAATACGCAATATATATAAAAACAGGCTTTGACTCTTTCGCCCCAAGGGCGACAAGACCAGAGACAAGTATGACGGACCAGCCTTTTAATAAAAACGAATTATTTGAAAGACGATTTACCACCCCCTGAATCATATTCAAGTGAGTATGTTTAGCGTCCATTGCTTTGTCCCCCATACCCACAAATCCCCCGAATTATGTGCCACAAAGCTTGACCGACTGACGAGTCGGTATTCTACCAAAAGAGGATGGACTCTCAATGAGTCATTCAATCGGGGACCAACCATCGACCACCACGGTCCAGATCACCGTCCTGAACCTTGCCCCGATGCGAGGTAGCGGAAACCTTCTGGCATTGGCTGACGTCGAGGTGTTGCTCGATGGCGTCTCCATCATTCTTCATGGTGTCCAGGTTTTTGCCACGGATCAACGCACCGAGGTCAGATTGCCCAAGTACCGTGCCCCAGATGGGAACTGGATGGCGGCGATCACCTTGCCAGACGAGGTGAAGGGTCCAATGGGTGATGCCGTGATAGCCGCTGGCATCGAAGCTGGAGTATTGCGGGAGACCGCTCCAATTCCTGGGCGAATCGAAGGGCGCAGTGCTTCGCTGATGAATCATGGCTCATTCCGACATGGTATAGCATCGGGGTAAGCACTCAATGATAGAGATTTTATTATTTGTGACTGAATAATACATTCATAAGAGATGGCTGTTTTAGGGATGGCGATCGTGCCACCGGCAGAGTTGAGAGTCGCAACTTTTGTCGAGGGTTTGGTCGACAAACATAAACCGGTATTATCACTTCCTTGATAAATAGATCACAAACCTATTTGAGAAGGAGGAGTGCTATGACGAATATTACTTTTAACAATGTTACAAACAGATTGAAGGCTGCTGGCAAAATTAAATCAGAAGCCGATATGGGGAACCTACTGGGGAAAGGTCAATCCTACGTATCATCAAGAAAGTCCAAGAATCGACCACCATCACTTGACGCGTTGACCCATTTAGCTTTCAATCTGGAGCAGGACATCCAAGAATTTCAGGATGAAGCCCGTGAGGGATTGGCATCGGCGGAAGAATGGGAATCTGCCAGCATCTTGTGGGATCTCCAGAACGAGGTGTTCGCCGTTATCAGGGAAACGGTGCAACGGGACCGTCCCGAGATATTTGACCGTCATCCCGAATTGAAGCGGATGACCTCTTGGATCAAGGACTGATCGGATTCCAGCAAGATTCCCGGGAATCTTCCCAGTGGTGTCCAGTAATCAAAAATCCCTAACGAAACTCCTCTAGATAGTAGTTTCGTCTGGGATTTTTCGGGGCACCAAGGGGCAATCACCTGCAAAAATATCTGCAATACCAGATGGTTAGCATGGACATGAGGCAGAAACCCACCAGGGAAGCCGACCAATGGCTCGTTCGATCTGGCTGGTGGGATTGGGCATTCCTTCCAGAGAAGCCCCGTATGGGCTTGAAAATGGCTTTCCCCACCATCGAGGGCAAATTCATCCCTTGTCCGATTTGGACATGAGGACGGCAAGGTCGCTCTGGGTCTTGATCATCTTGGTCCGTTGCCCATTGATCTGCTCCCGCTTCTTTGCCAATGCAGCCTGCTGTTTCATACGTTTTGCTTGATCAGCTTTGGCATCTGCCTGCTTGGTTAAATTACCAGATAGGGTGTTGGCGGATTGGTTTTCTGTAATCGTCATAAATTCGTGATATCTCATCTGTATGCCTCCGTAAAATGGTTCAACAGTATTTATGTTTGATATGTCGAATAGAGCTGGACTGATATTTTTGATCGCGTTACTGGTCGCTTCAGGGCAATATTACTGGAGATGACCATGTCCCTTTCCGAATTGAAGTTCAGCACCGATAAGCGTCCCACTCCTGCTTTTCGTGCCAATCCCACCGAGAAGGCTCGGAGTGCCGTTCTTGCCAGCATTGCCGTTCAACGCACCCTGTTGAATTCGGAACGCACTGGCACCGCCCACAGCATCACCAAGACGGTCAAGACCGTTGATACCGATGGCAATGTCATCACCAACACGGTGCAGCGGAAGCCCCGCAAATGGTGGTTCACGAATCCGCAGGGCGTGTTCCTGATCGAGGTTCTGTTTGGTGGTCAGCCCATCGCCATCAACGGCAAGCAGACTGCCATTGAAGCTGGAGACCTTGATGGGGTGGAGAAGGTGCTGACCATCATCGCCACCGCCGTTGGTGCTGGCGAGTTGGACAAGGTTCTGGCTGATGCCAAATCCAAGCGGAAGGCTGGTCGCCCCAAGAAGGCGTCCTGATGTTTCCCACGATTCCCACCTTCCCCTTTTGAATAATTGGGTGAAGGTGGGAGGAGGAGTTCCAATGAGCCGCCAAATTTCAATCCATACCGCATACGACGGCACCATCACCTTCAAGGATGCCATCAATGGCAAGGCGATTGGCTATGCTGGCTGGGCGGGCTTCATTGCCAGCATCATCCATACGCAGGGTTGGCGGGCATATGGTTCGCCATCCCAAGAAGGGGGCTACTTCATTGCCCTTCAGCATCCCCATATTCCCGAAGACCTTCCCATCGACCCAGGCTTTCATGGATGGCATAGACTTCAACTGGACGACCTGCTGGATTTTGCAGGTGATGATGGGCTGGTGATTTAGACGGGTTCAGCGACCCAACGGGACTGCCGCCAGTTCAACTTCTCCACCAGCACCAAATTGGGTCTGCATCACGGCGAAGGCGTATCGTTCCCCATCGGTAGGACGCCTCGCAGTCAATTTGGCAACTTCATCGGGAGTCGGGTCACGATAGCCAGCCTGCCCATTCAACGGCATCGCCAGGAAGCCAGAAGCGTTTTTGACCGCTGAACGGAAGTCACCCGCCCGAACCATACAGAAGGGCTTATGGTTATAATCCACGGCAAACAGCACACGAACAGCCATTGGTTCCTCCTCTCAAATTCAATGGGCTAATGTTCACCATTTGTTCTAATCGGGTCAAGTGGAAAGAATCTGGTGATGACGCTATCTAATCGTCGGATTGTTCGCTGGTAGTGCGTCTAAAACAGGGGTATAATTTGGCATTAAACGCGTATCAATACACAAGCGATACACACGAACAACCGACCATGAAATTATTTAACAATTACAATGACATAGTTGGCGTTACAACCCCTCCGAAGGCAGAGGTCGTAGGTTCGAATCCTACCGGTTGCGCCAAATTTTCCGCTTTGAATTGATGCGCAAAATTCCAGTCCCCGGATCGCGCCCGGTCCGGCGGGGTGGGTTTCTTGCTGCGATTTGGCTGGGCAAGGCACGGAGATTGACCGGGCCGCGTGGCTGGTTCACCATTCACGGCCTTATGCCGTTCAGAAGGAATGGCCTATGCCGGGAGATGCGGCCGAGATGATCGAAGAGAACTTCGCCGATGTGCTGGACGGCATCGCCATATCCAACGGAATCGTCCGCATGTCCCTGGCCAAGGCCGATCCCGATGTGCAGGGCAAGACCATTCCCGTTTGCCGGGTGGTGATGCCGGTTCGTGGATTTCTCGACGCCTATGAGACCCTGCTGGAACATGCCAAGGGGCTGGCCGAGGCTCCGGTGGTGGTGACGGCGGCCCCGGTGGCGCCGCGTTCGCCCAATTTCGGCTGAGATTTCCCATGACCGAAGGCCTCGCCCAGCCCATGACCGTGGTGGAGTGCTTCTCCCTGCTGGCCCGCCATCACGGCATCGAGGTCACCACCGAAAGCCTGGTGCACGAATACGTCCTGGACGGCACCAGCGTCTCCCACGCCCAACTGGTCTCCATGGCCAATGCCAATGGTCTGAAGGCGAAGGTCTCGTCGCTGTCATGGGGGGATCTGGCCAAGCTGGGTCAGGCCTTTCCCGTCCTGGGGCTGTTGAAGAACGGCAATGGCGTCATCTTTTCCGGCATGCGCGAGGAGAACGGCGTGCTGGAACTGGCGGTGATCGATCCGCTGGCCGACCGGCCGGGCTTTATCTTTCTCACCCGTGACAAGCTGGCCGAGGCCTGGGACGGCCATGTGCTGCTCTTGAAGCGCCGCCATTCCCTGTCCGATCCCGACCAGCCTTTCGGCCTTGCCTGGTTCGTGCCCGAGATCTTGAAGCAATCGCGGACCTTCGGCCATGTGGCCTTGGCCGCCATCTTCCTGCATCTGATCGGGCTGACCACGCCCTTCTTCTTTCAGATCGTCATCGACAAGGTGCTGGTCCATCACAGCCTGTCGACCCTTTACGTTCTGACCGTGGGCGTCTTGGTGGCCATCGGATTCGAAGCCGCTCTGGGTTTCTTGCGCAATTACATGCTGCTGTGGGCCACCAACAAGATCGATGCGCGGCTGGCGGCCCGGACCTTCGACCATCTGATGCGCCTGCCCATGCACTTCTTCGAGCAAAGCTCGGCTGGCGTGCTGGTCAAGCACATGCAACAGACCGAAAGCATCCGCGAATTCATGACCGGCAAGCTGTTCATGACCGCGCTGGATTCCACCGCCCTGCTGCTGTTCATCCCCATTCTGCTGTTCTACAGCGTGCCCATGGCGCTGATCGTACTGACCCTGTCGGGGCTGGTGGCGGCCATCATCTTCCTGGTGATGCCCATCTTCCGCCGCAACCTGGAAATGCTTTATCAGGCGGAAGGGTCGCGTCAGGCCATGCTGGTGGAGACCATCCACGGCATGCGCACCGTGAAGGCCCTGGCCATCGAGCCCGACCGCCGCAAGCAATGGAACGACCGCACCGCCCAGGCCATCACGCGCCACTTCGCCGTGGGCCGTATCTCGGTGGGCACCAATGCGGTGGTGGCGGGGCTGGACAAGCTGTCCTCGGTGGCGGTGGTGTTCTTCGGCGCCCTGTTCGTGTTCGACGGCAAGCTGAGCGTGGGCGAAGTGGTGGCCATCCAGATGATGGCGGGCCGGGTCAGCGGGCCGCTGGTGCAACTGGTCCAGGTGGTCAACCAGTTCCAGCAGACCTCGCTGTCCATCCGCATGCTGGGCGAGGTGATGAACCGCAAGACGGAGCGTTCGGGCGGCACCGCCTCCTTGCATCCCCAATTGACCGGCGATATCCGCTTCGAGGATGTGACCTACCACTATCCCGGCGCCGCCACCCCGGCCCTGGCCCATGTGGAGGTGGAGATCCGCAAGGGCTCCATGGTGGGCGTGGTGGGACGCTCCGGCTCGGGCAAGACCACCTTCACCCGGCTGCTGCAGGGGCTGTATCTGCCCCAGGCGGGCATGATCCGCTTCGACGGCTTTGATATCCGCGAGTTGGACCTGGCCCATCTGCGCCGCTCCATCGGCGTGGTGGTGCAGGAAAGCTTCCTGTTTCGGGGCTCGGTACGCGAGAACATCGCCGTGTCCAAGCCCGGCGCGCCCTTCGAGCATATCGTCGAGGCCGCCAGGCTGGCCGGAGCCGACGAGTTCATCAAGCGCCTGCCCCAGGGCTACGACACCATGCTGGAGGAGAACGGCGCAAATCTGTCGGGCGGCCAGAAGCAGCGGCTGTCCATCGCCCGCGCTTTGCTGCCCCAGCCGCGCATCATGATCTTCGATGAGGCCACCAGCGCGCTCGACCCGGAAAGCGAAGCCATCGTTCAGGAAAACCTGGACCGTATCGCCGAGGGCCGCACCATGGTGATCGTTTCGCACCGGCTGTCCAGCCTGACCCGCTCGGATGTGATCCTGGTCTTTGATCAGGGCCGTGTGGTGGATGCGGGCAGCCATGCCGAACTGCTGACCCGCTGCGAGATGTATCAGACCTTGTGGCGGCAGCAGACCCGCTTCATGGCGGAGCCCGCATCATGACCACAGCGCCGCGCATGGATGCCGAGGACGGCCAGATCCTGTTCCGCGAAGGCGAGCCCCGCCAGGGTGTCTGGGTAATCGCCGAGGGCAGCGTCAGCTTGAGCCGCGGCAGCATCGCCCTGGCGCGCTTAAACAGCGGCGCCCGCCTGGGCGAGGAGGGGGAGGGGGTCTGGGACTTCACCGCCACGGCCCAGGGACGGGTGAGGCTGACGCGGCCCACCACTTTGCCCACCACCATGGCCGAAGCGGGTGAAGTGGCTTTGGGCGCCGCCCAGCGGCTACAGCGCGGCGTGGCGCGACTGCTGACGCCTGATCAACACTTAAGCGGCGATCTTCTCGATTTCCAGCCCGACCTGATCGAACTGGAGGAGCGCCCGGCGCCGCGGGCCGCCGAATGGAGCCTGTTCGCCATCATCGCCGCCATCGTCTTTTCGGTGCTGTGGGCGTCTCTGGCCGAGGTGGACCGGGTGGTCACCGCCGAGGGCCGCCTGATCACCACCGCGGGCAAGATGGTGGTTCAGCCCCTGGAAACCGGGGTGGTGCGCTCTATCCGGGTCAAGGTCGGCCAGCCGGTGCGCCAAGGCGAGGTGCTGGCCACACTGGACGCCACCTTCACCGAAGCCGACGCCAATACCAGCCGCAATTCGCTGGTCAGCCTGGATGCCCAATTGCTTCGCCTGGAGGCCGAATTATCGGGTCAGATGCCGCAGAGCTTCTCCCCCGATGCCCGCGAGAACGCATTGCAGGCCGATCTGCTGCGTCGCCGTCAGGCCGAGATCAAGGCCAATCTGGCCGCCATCGACGGCGAGATCGGCGCCCTGTCGGCCGAACTCAACACCAATCTTCGCGACCAGAAGGACGCCGAGAAGGCCTTGCGGATCGCCCGCGAGGTGGAGGATATGCGCCGCCGTCTGGTGGAAAAGGACGCCGGGTCCAAGCTGCAATTGCTGGAAGCCCAGAACCGGGTCTTCGCCGCCGAGCGCGACATCAACCATTCCGCCAATACCGCGCAGCAGGTGTCTCAACGTCTGGCCGCCGCCCGCGAGAAGCGGATCGCCTATCTCAGCGAGACCCAATCCAAGGCCACCCAGGAAGTCCAGTCGGTGCGCCGCGAGCGCGACAAGGTCTCCGAGGATCTGAAGAAGCAGGACCGCCGGTCCAGTCTGGTGACGCTCACCGCGCCGGTGGATGCGGTGATTCTTGAAGTGGCGCCGCGCTCGGTGGGATCAGTGGCCTCCCAGGCGGAACCCCTGATCACCATGATTCCGCTGGATGCGCCGCTGGAGGCCGAGGTGGACATTCCCACCCTGGACGTGGCCCTGCTGCGCACCGGCGATTCCGCCCGTATCAAGCTGGAGGCGCTGCCCTATCAGCGTCACGGGATCCTGGAGGGGCGTGTCGACGTGGTCAGCGGCGACGTCCTCAAGGCCGAGAAGAGCGGCCCCATGGGCCAACAGGCTTCGGTCTATCGCGCCCGGTTGGCATTGCTGACCCGCGAGCTTCGCAACGTGCCCCCGGATTTCCGCCTGATCCCTGGTATGGCGGTCACTGCCGAGATCAAGATCGGCACGCGCCGCGTTATCACTTATTTCATTTATCCGTTGTTCCGCGCCCTGGATGAGAGCTTCCGCGAGCCGTGATCAACCCAAGGTGGGGCGGCAAATATTCATCTGATATTTAGTCAATAAAATCAGCGCGGTATCCTGTCTCCACCCGATAGCATCCGGGTCCGATAAGGCTGTAAATAGTGTGATCTGGTCCACAGACGCCTTTATCCGGAATGGATAGGGTGATGATCGATGGAACGGGACGCTCCCCTGGGGAGCTGATGAAGACACAGAGGGATATTATGGCCAAGATCTCCACTGCTCGCCGCTGGACCTCGGAACAAGGCTTGGAAATGGACGCTTCGGCGTTCAGCTTCGGCAGCTCCACCTATGCCGACGAACTGGTTTCCGCCAAGACGGTCAGCGTGACCGATAGCACGGTCTCGTCGGAAAGCATGAGCAGCAGCGAGCCGGGTGAAGCCGCGGGCTTTACCGCCAATCCCGGCATCGGCACCTACAACGCCCAGATTGGCAGTGCCGCCAACGCCTATATGATCAATGCCGCCCGGCAGTCCTTCATCTCGCGGCCCAACGGCCTGTACAATATGGGCTCCATCTTCTCGGTGAACGCGGCGGCCTCCAACGCCCCGTCCTATATCTCGCTCACCGTCTATGACCGCGATAATTACGGCGGCAAGGAGACCTATAACTACGGCACCATGATCGCCACCAACGGCGCCACCTACACGGCGGGCGGCTATACGGTCAGCTTCACCAAGGTGGGCAATCAGTATGTCACCGGCAACGGCCTGACCCTGTCGGACTTCACCTTCAAGGCCTCGACCCAGGAAGACCGCGTCGCCAATTTCGCCGTCTACGCCTACGACTCCGCTGGTAAGGTGTTGACCAGCCGCAACGTCGAAGTGGTGACACATGCCAGCACCGTGGACACGACCCCGGGTCTGGCCACCGCCGCCGAGATCGCCAAGACCGCCCAGTCCATGATCGGCAAGGTTTGGGACGCGTCGGGCTGTTGGAATCTGGCCTGCGACATCTCCGCCACCTCGGGCGCGGCCTTGGGCATCAATTCCGGCTGGATCAGCCCGTCTGTGGGCACCAACGGCCAGTGGAACGTGGCCTATTCCGGCTATAACGGCGTCAACGCCAACTGGATGAACACCATCCAGGCGGGCGACATCGTCGAACTGGGCTGGAAGAACGCCAATTACGGCCATATCTTCACCATCGACCGGGTGACCAATGGCGTCGCCTATCTGGTGGACAATTCGGGCAGTTCGGTGAAGGGCGGCGACGCCACTGACGTCTATGTCACGGAGCGCAAGCTCTCCGACTACGCGCCCTACATCAATCAAAGCACGGTGATGGTGTTCCGCGCCAACGGCACGGCGGCGACCACCGCCAATATGACCGCCACCACCGAGGTCAATCCCTACACCAATCTGACCTCGGGCAAGACCGTTTCCCTGGCCTCCATGGTCAGCGCCAGTGATACCGACAACGATGCCATCACCCAGTACAAGGTGATGTATGGTGGCTCCAACGGCAGCAAGGTGACCCTGAACGGTGTCACCCAAAGCGCCAATACCTGGTTCACGGTGACCGCCGCCCAGATGGCCTCGTCGCTGAACTATACCGCGGGCTATGGTTCCAGCTCGGATAACCTCTCGGTCATGGCCTATGACGGCAAGGCCTGGGGCACCGCCAGCACCGGCCGTGTGGTCAGCCTTTACGACCAGACCGGTCAGAAGGACGAGCAGACCTTCCGCAATCTGGGCGTTCTCGACAAGGCCAATGCGCCGACCCGGGCCACCGAATGGGTGGGCTCGACCGACGCTTACGACACCTGGACCTTCTCCATCTCCAGCCAGCCCACGGCGGTGGATATCCAACTGTCCAACATGACCGCCATGGCCAATCTTTATGTCTACAGCAGCACGGGTCTGGTGGGCGCCGCCTATGGCAACGCCTACAACAACACCGCCTGCAAGCTGACCGGCACGCTGGGCGTCGGCACCTATACGGTGCGGGTCATGAGCTATCTGGGCAATACCGACTACGACCTGACCGTGGGCAAGGCCGGAACCCTTCCCGCCGTGACGTCCGGCGGCACCACCCAGGCCATGTATTCCGGCACCACCTTGAAGCCCACCCAGGGCGAGGTTCCCAACTTCGCCATGGACCCCCTGACCTCGTCTTTGGCCCTGGCCGACAGCATGGGTCTGGGCAGCGGTCTGGTTTCCGCCGCCATCACCAACCAGCCCACCAACCAGAACGACCGTCTGCTTCTGGCCCAGGCGTAACCCGATCGGGATCTGTACAATGGCCGGGGGGCCTGCTCCCCGGCCATTTTTGTCGCCATTTCACCGATACGCACGGCCAGGGCGGCATAACTCATTTGGTGCGAATCACGAGCAGTGCTTGCATTTGAGCGCTAAAAAACAAACACTGTAAAAGTCGATCATGCCACGAGCAAAATTCTAAGTTGATCGGCACCTGATACAGGTTGCGAGGGTCGCGGCTTGTCTATCTCATTTTCGGAGAATTCTTCATGCCGAATGGCAGTGTCAAATGGTTCAACAGCACCAAGGGCTTCGGCTTTATCGCTCCGGACAATGGCGGTCCCGACGTGTTCGTGCACATCTCTGCCGTCGAGCGGGCCGGCCTCTCCGGGCTGAATGACGGCCAGAAGGTCTCCTTCGAAGAAGAGCGCGATCCCCGTAAGGGCAAGACCTCCGCGGTCAATCTGAAGGTCCTCTAAGCCTTCCGATGATACGGCCGGCACTGCTCGTCAGTGCCGGCCGTGTTCATTTTTCAGCTTGCGTCCCCATCTCCAAAGCTCATATAGCGGGTATCGTCTTGGACGAATCCGCCCGCCATCTTCATGAAGGCTTCGGCCGTCAGAATCGCGTCGAGCAGGGCTCCGTGATGTTCGAACCGGTCCGACCGGTCGACCCAAAGACGATCACACAGCACGTCCAGCGAGCCGGGAACGCCGGGGAAAAACTGCCGGGACAGGTCTTGGGTGCAGACGAAATCGTCGACGCTGAAAATCATCTCGTCAAATCCGCACCGTCCGGCCCGCGCATATTCAAAATTCAGAAACGCCATCTCGTTTTCAGCGCTGTGCGCCAACAGCACGTCCTGGCCGATGAAGGCTTCGAACTCGTCCAGGATATCTCTGAACGAGGGGGCGTTCTTCAGTTCCGCCGGGCTGATCCCATGGACTTCGACCGATGCCTTGGAGACGGGGCCGCCCGGTTGGATGCGGCGCTGCCAGCTTTTTCCGGTTTTCCATCCCTCTTCCGAACGAACCAGTTCGAGGCAGCCGATTTCGATGACGATGCCCGGCAGGCGCAGCCCCTTGGGCATCTTCCTGATCTCGGCCGGGGTCGGGACCTGAAATCCCGTGGTTTCGGCATCAATGGCGATGATCCGGTCAATGGCGCTCAAATCTTCAAGGGACAACATGGCGGTGTATTCCTGGGGGCGGACGAAGAAGGGACCACCGTGTTAGACACCCTCAAGGGGGCGGCGTCCATCGTGCAACTTGGAACGAAAAAGCGCCGCCGTCAGCCGGAATCGCCGACAGGGGACGCGGGCAGGAAGAAACGGGGATCCGTCAGGGCGGAGACAGAGATGATCCGCGTCTCGCCCTGATGGAAGAAACTCTCCATCCGGACATGGGCGATGCCGTCGACCGTATCCCAGACCCGAGACACCACCCAGACCTTATTGGGCTGATCTCCGATCTTGACGAACCGGTCTCCGGGCTTGACGGAGGGGAGCGCGCGCTTAAACCAGGACATGTTCCGGCTCCAAAATAGCAATCCACGCCGGAGCCGCTTCCTGATCTTTTAATCAGGAGTTGAATGCGTGGGGCTGCCTTTGAATTGAGTCCCGCCGTCGGGCGGGCGGGAGAGAAGGTTACGCCCTGGGAGGCGAATTGGGCAATGGGCGGAATGCTCCGGGCGCCCCCTCCGAACGGGAGGCTCCCATGTTAACGGGTTGTAAACTTTTGTATAGCGGTTCAAGATTCCGCCACCTATATTTCCCTCCTTCGCCACGATGAACAGGGGGGCTGTCGTGACGCGTCACTCATCCAAGGGAAATCCATCCGGGCCGGATGCCTATTTCTCTCCGGGGCAGATGCTTGTCGTCATCGACCAAAACCCGCGCATGCGCGATGAACTGGCCCGGCTGGCCGCATGCTCGTTCCGGGTCACGGATTTCCCCGATGTGGATGCGGCCGTGGCGCGGGTGACCAAGGAGCCCGCCGCCATTCTGATCGGCGCGGGCGTACCGGCCAGTGGCCGGACCCCGCCCATCGAGCGACTGCGCAAGCATCCCACATTCGGCCGCACACCCGTTATCCGCGTGGGCCATGCCAGGCCGGCAACGGGCGGCGCGGCGGCCGCCGACCGGGTGCCCGATGCCGAGCTGGCGCTGCCCGTCACCTCCCACGACCTGATCCGCCGGATCTGCGATCTTGCCAACAAGGCCGTGGAGGGCGAATGGGATAAGCTGCCCAAGGGGCCGCGCGCCGCGCTGAGCCAGACCCTGGCGGTGTTCAGCGGTATCCGCGATCTGGTGGGAAAGGGCAAGCCCATCCAATTCAAGACGGTCTCCGATGCCTGCGCCCCCGTACTCGACAGCGTGCGGCAGTCCGGGCATGGCTATATTTTCGAGGGGCTGCGCAGCCACAATGACATCTGGTATGTGCACTCTCTGCGGGTCGCGACCTTGCTGGCGCTGTTCGGGCATCGGATCGGCCTGGACGACGAGTCCCTGATGACCCTTGCTTCGGCAGGGTTCGTTCATGACTTCGGTAAGACCAATTACCCCGAAGGTCTCAGTTCCAAGATGGACGCGCTGACCCCGGAGGAGAAGGCGGTCGCCCATAACGGGCACGTCCTGGGCACGGCTGACTATCTGCGCCAGCACAGCGACGCGCCGCGTGCCGTCGTCATGGTGGCGGAACAGCATCACGAGCGGCTGGATGGCAGCGGTTACCCCAAGGGGCTGAAGAATGGCGATATCAATGACCTTGCCCGCATGGCGGCCATCGTCGATGTGTTCGCCGCCCTGACCGAACGCCGGTCCTACAGGGCCGCCATGACCCCGATGCAGGCGTTGGAAGTCATGGAGGAATTGTTGCGCGACAAGCTGGACATGCGTCTGGTGCGATTGTTCCGCGAGATGTTGCTGCAAGCGGTCTAGGGCCCTCTTTCCCGGGTTGCCCATTCCCGCCCGGCGTCATAGCCTGGGGCGTCAGTGCTGACTGATGCGTTCCGAGAACAGGTGGACAGGAATGACCGACGATCTTTGGACCGACGAAGCCGACCGGCGCCTTGTCGCCCTTGAATCCCGGTTGTCCCACCACGAGGTGATGGCGGAGGAATTATCCCAGGTCCTGGCTGAACAGGCCCGGACCATCGACAGGCTGGTGATGGAAATCCGTAGCTTGCGGGACCGGTTGGGCGAGGCCGAGGCCGGATTGCCCGCCTCCCCCCAGGACGACAGGCCTCCGCCACATTACTGAAGAAGGCGATGACACCATGATCGGCAATGACGGCAAGCCTGTGACCCGAGACCAGATTCGCGCGGCCATCACCGCCTATAATACGGGAGAGCGCGGGTCCAAGGATTTTGCCGCCATCCCCCGTGCCCTGGTGACCATCCTCGACAATCTGGCCGTGGGCAAGACCACCTATGTCAAGGGAGGCGACGGCCAGCTTCAGGTCAGCCGCCGCAAGGACAAGAGCATCGCCGCCGGATAGGCCCTCCGGGCAATGTGAGGATTCAGATTCAGGTGCGGAAGCCGAGGCGCAATCCGCCCCAGTGGCGTCCCTTGACGAAGATGGGCGCTGAGGCGTCGACCATCAACTGCACCGTTCCATCCCCCATATTGCGCCGGTAGTTCTGAATCAGCAGCGGGCTGGTGTTTTTGGCCGCCGCGAGACCCGTCGGATCAACGAATTTGCGCCGGTTGCGGCAATGGGCATCGTTCCATGCCGGGTCGGATCCCTGGGGCTGGGAGTAGATCTTGTTGTGAGTTGGCAAATAGCCGTTGCGATCGACTCCGGCGCTGAAGACCACAAGGTCGTTCATCTTCAGGGCGCTTTCCTGAAGTTCGGGGAACAGGCGATCGGTCAGATCGACGAACTTGGTACTGAATTGCTGCGGGTTGGTGCCGGGAATGGGCATGTAATTTTCGTCGAACAGATCGGCCATGGTAATGGCTCCGGTCTCCACGGCATTCTCAAGGCGCCGCGACAGTTCTGCGGCATTGGCGATCACCGCGTCGAACAGGACCCGGTTGCGCTCGACCATCTTTTCCGGTTCGCGGACGGTGGACAGGAAGGACTGCACCTGGGTCGACAGGAATTCCCCCTGGCGCGACAGTTCGGAAGCCGATGAACTGATCTGCTGCGCCGCCGCGCCGGTATCGCTGGCCGCTGTTTCCACCAGAGCGATGCTCTGAGCGACTTCCTCGGTGGCCGAGGAGGCTTCATGCACGTTGCGGGCGATTTCGCTGCCGGCGGCGCTTTGCTGGGTGACGGCGGCGGAAATGGAGGCGCTGACGGAATAAAGCTGGCTGATGGTTCCGGCGATCTCTTCGATGGCGCCAACGGCAGCCACGGTGTCACGCTGGACGGTATCGATCTGGCTGCGGATATCGTCGGTGGCGCGGCTGGTCTGGTTGGCCAGGGTCTTGACCTCATTGGCCACGACGGCGAAGCCTTTTCCCGCTTCGCCAGCCCTGGCGGCCTCGATGGTGGCGTTCAGCGCCAGAAGATTGGTCTGGCTGGCGATGTCGTTGATCAGGTTCACCACCTCGCCGATGCGCTCGACGCTGCGCGAGAGCGTTTGGATGAGAGCCATGGTGCTTCCGGCCTGGTCCTTGGCCTGACTTGAGACCGTCTGGGAGTAATCCACCTGGCTGGCGATTTCCGCGATGGAGGCGGTCAACTCCTCGGTGGCGGTGGCGACCGTACCCACATTGATGCTGGTTTCGTGGGCGGAGGACGCGACGCGGATCGACTGATGGCTGGTGGATTGGGCGGTGGCGGACATTTGCTGGGCGGCGGCCTGTAATTGGGTGGCCGAGGAGACCACGCTCCGCACAACCTCACCGACCGATTCCTCGAAATTACCGGCCAGGGCCAGCAAGGCGGCGCGGCTTTCGGCGCTGGCCCGTTCCTGGTTCTCCTTTTGCGCAATATGAAGCGCATCCAGTTCCTGCGCGGAGGTGAGGAATGCGTGAAGAGCCTTGGCGATGGGACCCAATTCGTCCTTGCGGTCCTCGGTCAGGATCAACTTGGCCCGGTAATCCTTGGCCAGGACAATGCGCACGTCGGAATTGAGGCTGTTGAAGACATGGGTCATGTGGCGGGAGAACAAGAATGCGATCACGACGCCGCCCGCCATGGTGGCGCCAAGCAACATCCAGATACGCCGAATAAGCGCCGTGCTGTGATTGAGCAATGATTCCGAGGTTTCCGAGAGGCCATTCATGGCGGTGTCGATGAACTCGTCCCCGGCCCGCTGCATTTCCTGCATGGAGTCCTGCAAGGCCTCTGAGGACTTGTCGAAATCACCCATGATCGGATTGCCGCCTGCCGGGCCCGACTTGACATAGGCCTCGGCCATGACCCGGCCCTGCGCGTAATAGAGGGGAAACTGTTTTTCCACTTTCTCCAGGGCATTGACCACGGAACCGAGTTTCAGCGCCAGGGCTTCCTTGCGGACCAGATTCAGATCGGTCTGAAACTTGCCCGCATATTCCTCCGCTTTCTCGAAGCCGTCGCCCAAGCCGTCCAGCCCGCGCGTGGCGGAAACATCGGAGAGGAACTGCTGCACCTGGACCACGTCCAGTTTCAGGGAGTCCAGGCTGCGCAGCATGGGAATGGCGTGGTCATGAATCCTGTCGGCGCGGTTGTCCATGTCCCGGATTTCCGGCATCTGCCCATCAATGACCAAGATGGTGACCAGACCGAACATGGCGGTGAGCAAAACGGCGCCCGCGAAAGTGAGGACAATCTGAGTCCGAAGTTTCATGTCCGCCACCCCTCTAAATTTATTGGTGTTCTGAGGCGATTAGTTTCGCCTTAATAAGCCATCACACCTTTCCATCGGCATATCAAAGATGTATGACGCAATCAATGCCAAAGTCCCTGGCTGCATATGACTAAGTATAAGCCGCAGGTAATATTTGTATTTCTTAATGAAGCTTAGGATGTAATCCAGGCTTGCTGGCCCCATCCGATAGAGGGAGCCGACAGAGTGTATGGGGCGAACCCGCCCTGACGGTCGAGGGGCCGGATCCGTGATTCACGGCACGGCTATTGTGCGGAGCAGCATTTTCGCATGGTTGGGATGTGATCTTCGGGAACCACTTGGGCCGCAAAAGCAGGCAAAAGGGTCACAAGCGGGATGCTGTCGCAAAGGAGATCGGCGATGCCGAAGTTTCTTGTTTCCATCGCCCGGAATGTGGCCAAGCGGGATGTCCTCGAGGTTAGCGCCGAGAGTGCTGATGAGGCTCGTTGGATTGCGGCTTCGAGCTGCGATGCCTGGATGGATGCCGAGCTGGGCGAGATTACGGTCATGCCCGCCCCCATCGCGGCGGATCACAAGATGTCCGCCCTCAAGAGCGCGGCCTGACCCTTATCCTTGGCCCGTAGCTTGGTCCAAGCGGGCGGCGCCACGCTTTCTTGCCCCTTCGCCGGAGGGCGGACTATAGTCTGCCGACATTTCGGGTGGGGTTTGGCAGGATGCTCACGGGGCGGATAAGCAGGTATGCAAGGGCGGTCTTTCTGCTCTTTTTGCTGAAACTGGCGCTGATGGCGTCCCTTGTTCTGCATGATCCCGCCGCCTTCATCATGGGCGACGGCTTCGAGTACCAGACGCGGGCCGATACTTTGTCGGCCACGGGAAAATTTGGTTCCCTGCACATGGATGGCAGCGTCAGCGATGACGGCTACCGGCTGCCGGGCTATCCGGCCTTTCTGTCGCTACTGAGATTTTCTGACGGTCCCGAGCGGGTGGCGGTCTGGAGCCTGCTGCAACTGGTGATCTGCCATGCCTGGCTGTTGCTGGTTGGCCGCTGGATCATGCGCAGGCATGGAGACAGCAGCGCCACCTATTTCGTGGTCGCTCTGTCCCTGACCCTGCCCTGGACCCATTACGTTGCCGTGGTCCATAGCGACTTTCTCTTCGCCGTCTTGCTGTTTTCCGGCGCGCTGTGTCTTGCCACAGCCCAGGAAGAGGGGGCCGCCCCATCGGTTCCGGTGGCGGGGGCCGCGCTGTTCTTTGGCGCGGCCGCGCTGACCCGGCCCGACCTCGTCTTCCTGCCCTTCTGGCTGGCGCTCCTGGCCGGAGCGGGCTGGGTCTGGAATCTCCGTTTCGCCGGGGCGCGGGGGCGGTTTGCCGCCATGCCGGTCCTGGCTGCCGCCTTGGGCAGTTTTGGCGCCATGGCGGGCTGGGCGATCCGCAATTACCTCGTCATCGGCCGGTTCACCTATACCTCGGTGGTCGATACGGTCGTCATGTTCTTTGCCTCCAGCGCGGACAAGACCGTCGTCGGCCCTCCGGGCAGCGGCGGATTGCTTCAGATGCTGGACCTGATGCTGCAAAGCTCCATGAAAATCCTGGTCGGCTTCATACCCGCGCTGGCTCAGATCTTTTTCAATCCCAGCCGGTGGTACCTGCACTTCTACATGCATGGCTGGGGGCTGGATCTGAAGAGCAGCGGCGTGCCCTTTTCGGAACTGGGTCTGTCGGGGCTGCCGGTCATCGAATATGTCTACATGGCGGTGGAGGTTCTGATCCCGCTGGCGGTCTTCGCCGTCTTCGCGCGCTTTCTGGTGGCTTTTTGGAAGGGACGGATCAACGCGCCCCAGCCGGTTTTAGTCCTGATGGGGGCGCTCGCGCTCTATCTTGTGGTGCAAAAGGGAATTTGGGGCGTGCTGACCGTGGGCAGCGGCCAGCGCTATGGCATGTCGATATTGCCGTTCATCGTCTATTTCGGCGCTTTGACCTTTGCCTGCCGGAGAGATGAGAGACGCGGTTAGGGCCGGTCGAGGGTGGCGGCCAGCAGGTCTTTCAGGGTCGGGCGCTTTTGGGCCCGCAGAAAGATCTGATAGGCGAACAATCCCGGCCAGACCCGGATCGCCCAGCGGTTCAGGGTCAGCAGCAGGTCGGCCAGCGTCGTGCGGCCCAGGGCCAGGGGGAAGGGCGCGGGGATCCCCCGGATCTCCTTGACCTCAAAGCCCGACTGCTCGAACAGATGGCGGATGGTGGCGAAGGTGTAGAGCCGGGTGTGGGTCATGTCGAGAATGCCCCGCTTGCCGTAATTGAACAGCCCGAACAGCAGCCCCAGCCGCACCACCAGGAAGCCGACATTTCCCGTGCTGACCAGAAGTTCCGTCTGGGGACTGAAATCAGGATCGCCGTGCAGCCGGTCGACAAAGGCTTCGGGCGAGGCCAGATGCTCGATGATGTCGAGCATCACCACCTTCTGCTTACTGGCCAGTAGGCCGGGGGGAAGGGGGGTGTTGAGGTCGTGAGCGATGAACTCCTTGAAGGTCACCGGCTGTTTCGGCGCCGAAAGGTCCAGCCCGGTGACGTCGCAGCCCCTGCCAGTCAGTTGGGCCGCCAGGTCGCCTTCGCCACAGCCCAGTTCCAGCACCGTTTCGCCGTCCCTGATGAACGAGGCGGCGACGGTGTGGGGGCTGTCGAAATCGAGCTTGGATTCGTACAGAACTTCTCCGGCGGCGGGACGGCAGTCATAGAGCCGGTCATAGACCAGGCCGAAATCGTTGAGCCTGGCGCGGCTGGTGGCGCAGACCACGTCCCAGGCGTATTTCATGCCGTTGACGTGGCAGATCTCGTCTCCGTAATAGGTGGGAATGGGAAGTTCCCGGATGCGCTGACCGGCGCGCTGCAACTGGATGATGATCTGGGTGTCGAAGTGAAAGTCGTTGGTGTTGAGGTGGAATGGAATCGTCCGAAGGGCGGCGACGGAATAGAGGCGATAGCCCGAATGGAACTCCGTCAGTTCCAGGCCAAGAACGGTATTCTGGAAGAAGGTCAGGATCTTGTTGCCGACGAACTTGTATAGCGGCATGCCGCCCTGGCGGGCGCCGCCATGGGTCATCATGCGCGATCCCATGACGGCCTCGGCCTGGCCTTCGGCCAGCGGCGCCACCAGTTCGGGCAGGCATTCGGGGGCGTACTGGCCGTCGCCATGGATCAGGGCGACATAGTCGAAACCGTTCTCCATGGCATAGAAGAAGCCGATCTTCTGATTTCCGCCATAGCCCTGATTAACCGGATTGCGCAAGACGGTGATGGGAAACGGCCATGTCTCTTGCATGGCGCTTTGGTAGCCGACCCGGAAGGTGTCATCGGGCGATGCGTCGTCGATGGCCAGGACCTCGACGTCATAATGATCTGTCAGGCTTGCCGGAATGCGGGAGAATACCGCGGAAATGGTCTTTTCCGCGTTATAGGCCACGATGAAGGCGAGGAGGCGTTTCTTCATTCTATGCGCTCTGTCCTTAAGTCCCGGAAGCGGCCTTTCGCAAGCAATACCGATCCGGTTCTAATGACAAGCGAGGGGAAAGGAAAGAGATGTGTTCGCCCTTGTCGGGACGGGCCGAATGCCGCTAGGTTCGCTGCTTATCCTTCGAACCCGCATGGTCTGCCTATGAATGTCATTTCTCTCGCCATCCCCGAGGTCAAGGTTCTGACCCCAAAGCGCTTTGGTGACGACAGGGGTTTCTTCGCCGAGACCTATAATGCCCATATCCTGGCCGAGCATGGGATCACCGCTGTCTTCGTCCAGGATAATCAGAGCTTTTCCCGCCCTGCCGGTGTGGTGCGGGGGCTGCACTTTCAGCGCGAACCCTATGCCCAGGACAAGCTTCTGCGGGTGGTTCGCGGCGCAATCCTCGATGCCGTGGTCGATATCCGTCCCGGTTCGCCGAGTTTCGGCCAGGCGGTGACCGTCGAACTGTCCTCGGAGGACAGCGCCTCCATCTTCGTTCCCAAGGGCTTCGCCCACGGCTTCATGACCCTGGAGCCCGATACCGAGGTCTTTTACAAGGTGTCATACCGCTACACCCCCGAGGCGGAAGGCGGGATCCACTGGCGCGATCCAGATCTGGCCATCTCCTGGCCCTTGGACCGGATCGGGGGCGAGGGGGCCGTCACCATCGCCGCGCGCGACCAGTCCTTCGGCCTGCTGCGGGATCTGGCCCTGCTCTAAGGAGCGCCTAAGCCGCCTTGACGCTTGTCAGGAAGACCCCCACATGGCGCCCGAGATCGGCGCCGGATTCTTCCAGAATCTTGGCGACGCTCAGCATGGCGCTGGCCATTTCCCCGGTATTGCGGGCCGCCGAAGCCACGTCGGAGATGCTGTGGGTAATCTCCTGGTTGCCGGTGGAGGCCTCGTTGACGTTGCGGACGATTTCCTGGGTGGCGGCGTTCTGCTGCTCGACGGCGGCGGCGATGGAGGCGACCACCTCATCGACGCGGGTGATGGCGCCTCCCACGGTCTTGATGGCTGCGACGGCACCCTGGGTGGAGGCCTGGATACCGTTGATCTGTTCGGCGATTTCGCTGGTGGCCTTGGCGGTCTGGTTGGCGAGATGCTTGACCTCGCTGGCCACCACGGCGAAGCCCTTACCCGCTTCTCCTGCCCTGGCGGCTTCGATGGTGGCGTTGAGCGCCAGGAGATTGGTCTGGGACGCGATGTCGTTGATCAGATCGACGATCTCGCCGATTTTCAGCGCCGCCTGAGACAATCCCTCCACCGTCCCATCGGCGTCCCGCACGCCCATCACCGCTTCCTGGGTGATGCGGGTCGTGTCTTGGACCCGGCGGCTGATTTCCATGGTGGAGGTTCCCAGCTCCTCGGCGGCGGCGGCCACCGTCTGGATGTTGTTGGACGACTGGTTGGCGGCCGAAACAACAGCGGAGCTTTGAGAGCTTGTCTGCTCCGCGGCGGCGCGCAAGGCCGAGGAGGTGGTGTTCACCTGACTCACCTGCCCATCGACCTTGGCGATGATCCGCCGGATCATGACGTCGAAATCGGCGGTCAGCAGTTCACGCTTGCGCCCTCTGGCCAGTTCGCGCTCCTGTTCCGCGCGGGCCTGGGCCTCAAGCCGTTCGGCTTCGGCCATGCTGTTCTTGAAGACCACCACTGACCGGGCCATCTCGCCGATCTCGTCACGGCCTTCGGTAAACGGCACATCCACGGTCCTGTCGCCCTTGGACAGGGTGCCCATCACATCGGTCATGGCCCGGACCGGGACGACGATGGAGCGGCTGACCCCAAAGGACGCCAGGATGAACAGCATTGTCGCCAGGCCGCCCACCAGACTGGCGACCTGCAAGGTATGACGTCGAGTGGCATCGCTTTCCTCTTCGGCAAGCTTGGTCTGCTCGGTGATGAAATCGTCAACCTTGTCGAAGGCGGGAGTGAACGCGGAATAGATGGCGCTGAGATCGCCCAGTGCCTTGCGCGAGGCCTGGTCCGCCTGGATCAGGGCGGCCAGTTTGGTGCGGTATTCGTCGATCAGCTTTTGCGTATTGGCCTTTCCCCTTGTCTCCACGGGCGAGGCCTCCAGGCGCCGGGTGAAGGCCTGATGCTCGGCATCGACCTTGGACATCATTTCGGGCTTGCCCCGCAGAAGGTAGTCCTTCTCATAGCGCCGCATCATCAGCATATGGACCATCAGGGACTGGTCACCGGATTCCGCCACCACCTTTTCGACCGCATGGACGGCATTGCGCAATTCGCCCTGAAGCCCGCTGGCTTCATCCAGCCCAGCCGCCTTCATTGTGTCGACCAAGGATTCAAAAGCCTTGGCATATGCATTCATTCCCTCGGAAATCTGCCGGGACAGGGCGCTGACCGGGGCAAGCTCTGGCAAAGAGAGCAATTTGTCGGCCATGGCCCGGGTTTCGGTGACCCCCGCATGGACCTTGTCGACATATTTCAGGTCGCGCCGCAGCAGGAAGTCCTTTTCGCTGCGCCGAAGCTGGAGGTTGCCGATCTCCAGGGCCTCTGCCGTCAGACGGGCGGTATAATAGGATTTCAGCTTGGCATCGTCGCGGGCGAGGGAGGTCAGCGACCACACAATGATGGCGCCGGTCACCACCAGGGCCAGAACCCCCAATCCCGATAGGGCGAAATTCGGTAGCGAACGGAAAGCCCAAGCATGACGACCTCCAGCCGATAAACGACGACTGTTCGCTTATACCGAGGTCTTATGAACAATGTTTTGTTACGAATTAAACAGATTATAAATCTCATGCCGCATCGCAACAACCTGCGCGGTGGTACGGTTTGGGCCTGTGGTCAAAAAAAGAGCGGGTAGTTGCCTACCCGCTCCGATTGGTTATTGAGGCCCGCGCCTATTTGGCCTTGGGCTTGGTCTTGGCGGGGCCATGACCATGGCCGTAACCATACCCATAACCACCGTAACCGTAGCCATATCCGCCCCAGCCATCACGATGCCAGGTATAGGCATAGGGATCGAGCATCTGCGGCTTGATGGTGGAGATCGCCGACACCGGCAGGGCTTCGAGAGCCGTGCCGGGTTTGGCGGCCTGGATCTTGGAATAGGGCACCACGGATACCGTCAGGTAGCTGGCGTCCTTGAAGGCCTCGGTCCGGGTGTAGGTCTTGTTGTTATAGACCACGACACCGGTATTGGCGGTCCAGGCGCTATGCTCCTTGGCGGTCAGCAAGGCGGCGTTGAAACGGCGCTGCCAGGCTTCGGCCACATAGACGATTTCCTCGTTCTGATTGGTCGGACGATAGCGGCTGCCGATATAGCTCAGAACGTCCACCGAGTAGTTGGGCACCATGGCATGGGCTTCGTCGGTGATGGTGACGTCGAGGGTCTCGCCCGCCGCATCCTTCAGGGCCGCATTGATCAGCGGAATGTCGGTCTGAATGGACTGGTCGACGACGGAGCTGTAGAGGGTCTGCTTGACGGTCTCTACCACGGGGCGGGTGCGCGGGTCGTAGGGGTTGGCTACGGGTTCGAGAACCTGCAGGGTCTGGTCGGCCTTGTTGTAGACGGCGAAGGTGCCGACCAGGGCGGTCAGGTCGTTCTGATACGTTCCGGCGGGCGCCACATAGCGTGTCTCGGCCGGGGGCACCAGATTGGTCGGCTTGGCCTCACTGGCGTAGTAAATGCCAGAGCAACCGCCCAGGGCGGGCAATAGGCAGGCGATCACCGTGGTGATACGGGACTTATTCATCGTATTTGCTCCCACATCTCATTTTCCGATGGGCGATGCCGGAATTTTCCTCCGGCATCGCCGAGGGGGTTCATCAGTAGCCGAACAGAATCTCGACGCGCCGCGCGCGTCCGTCATAGGCGCCGCCCCAGACTTCGCCAGGACGGGCTTCGACGGAGGTGGTGCTGCCGCCCAGCTTGGCGATCTCGGCGGCGACCGCCTGGGCGCGTTCGTTCGACAGACGGGCATTGGTCGCGGCCGAGCCGGTCTGATCGGTGAAGCCGACGACGGTGACCGTTTTGGGCTTCAGAGTCTTCTGGGCGGCGACGACCTGCTTGAGGCGGGCGATATCGGCAGAGCCCAACCGGCTGGAGCCGGGGAGGAAGAACACGGCAAAGCCGTTATGCCCGTAATAGCCGCCCCAGCCGTGGCCGTGATCGCCGTAGGCATATCCGCCGTAACGGCCATGCGCCCAGGTCGGACCCGCCAGGGTGATTTCGACGCGGCGGTTCTTGGCCTCGGCCTTGTTGTCGCCGGTGGCGACGGCCAGCTTGGTCTCGCCCAGAGCGTTTTCCGAGATGATGGCGGGATTGACGCCCAACTTGACCAGTTCCGCCGTCACGGCGTCGGCCCGCTGACGCGACAGCCGCAAATTGGCATCGGCGGCGCCCAAGGTATCGGTATAGCCCGCCACCGAAACCAGGGGGGCATGCATTTGCGCCTGGGCGGCCGCGGCCTCCTTCAGGGTCTGCAGCGCCTGGGGCGACAGTTTCGCCGAGCCGAGGTCGAAGTTGATCGTGAAGCTGCGGCGGGTATCGGCGGCGACCTCAGTCGTCCCGACGGCCTTCTTCAGGATGGGCTCGTGGGTCAGGAAGGTGGTGCGGCAGGGGCTTGCGGCATAGCCTTCCGCCGCCTGCTCGAGCCAGCAGTCGAAGGCCACCTGCGCCTTGGCGGCGGCGGCGGGAACCCGCTGGGTGGCGCCGCCCTGGAAATAGCCCATCAGGCGGGCCCGGGCGGCGGTCAGTTCGGGCAGTGCCGAAGCCGGAACCGCGCGCTGGCCGATCTCATCGGGCAATACGGCCTCGCCATTGCCAGCCATCAGACCCTTACGGGCGGTGGAGGAGGCATCGACCCATTCCACTTCCTTCAGGACCTGGGACTGGGTATAGGCCTGATATTCCTGGAACAGCGCCTGGGTAAAGGCCGAGCCGGACGATGCCTTGGATCCGAGGATGGTTTGCACATCCGTGACATCCGACGGCGTCGCACAAGCCGCCAGGGCCGCAACGGCGCCTAGACCAACCAACCGTGTGAGTCTTTTCATTTTTCATTCCTCATCTAGAGAATGACATTAGGTCTTCCTGAACGGGCAGCTTTGAACAGCCAGCGCGTCAATCGGAAGTAGCCGGGATAAGAGAAATTTGTTGCGATACGCGAAACGTAATCGCCCACCTTCGCACTCCCCCCTCCAAACAATACGTGCGGGCGTTCTTAACCGTAATTTAAATTGTCCTAGGTGTGAAGTCCCCGTGAAGGGAATCCATATGCAGACGTCCACAATATGGAGAGGCCAATATTCCGTGACAAGATGCAGGCCTACAGTAAACACCTTATGTGGAGTAAAGAAATTTTGTCGGCACAGGTGCCAGAGGCGCCGATTCCATCCGGAATGCCGCTATGGCCAAGGCCGGAAATTCAGGGGAAGGTCAGAACAGATAGTTCATCACGCTGCCCGGCTTGACGGAGCCGGGAGACGTGATGCGGATGTTCTGTTCATAGGTCCCGACGCCGCGCAGGACGTCGTTCAGGAAAATCTTCGACGAGGTGGGGTCGCTGCCATCTTCCGAGTTATCGGTGCCGTACTCGAAAATCCGAAGCGAGGTCTGGGGCGCGAAGCCGCCCTTGCCCTCGCGCTGGCGACGGCTGCCGTCGGGATTGACGCCGCTTTCCTGCTGGAACCGGAGGATGGATTCCTCGTTCAGACCCATATGCTGGGCATAATCCAGCCGTTCCACATCGGGGCGGGTGGAGGATGCCACATTGCGCCCGCCCGTGCCGACACGCGCAGTCGCCGCCGCCACACTTGACGCCGCCGCTGCCGATCCGACCTGTTTGGTGCTCAATGCCATGATTGAAGCCTGGGTACACGAAACCTAGATTAATCCAACGTTAATCATAGCCTTGTGGGCCCCCGAAGGGAAGCGTTATCGCAGCGCCGCAATATGTTCCCGCCGGTCTTCGGGCCAATGGCATGTGGATAAAATTCAAGGCGGGATGGTGCCGTCCGGCATTCGCCAAAAGTAGTTTCCTGCGAATTGGGGGGCAATACCTTTGCTCTATTTCCGACGTTTTTGGCGGTCCGGAAGCAAAGCTTGCGGCAACCTGACGCTCAGAACCGGGATTCCAGCCAGGACAGTATGCGTTCCGCCGCTGGCTGCCACCAGCAATCGTCGAGCATCAGTCCGTGGGGCGCTCCGCTCAGCAGCGAAAGCTCGGCGTCGAAATAGGTGGCGGTTTCCCGCAGAGCCGAAGCCGGGACCAGCACGTCCCGGTCGCCGCCCATGACCAGGATTTCGGGACGATGCTCGCCCAGGGGAAGGCGCGGGCGGGTTGGATTGAGCAGTTCGACGCAGATGCGGTGTGATTCCTTTTGCAACAGGGGCAAAAGGCGGTCCAGGACGTCGTCCGGCGTGGCGTCGGAGAAGAAGGCGCGGCGGATGACGTCGCCCTTCACCACTGTCGGCCCCAGCGCCTGCAGCAAGCCGAACTGAAGGCAGACATCGGGTGAGAACAACGACAGATGCAGGGCCGACGACATCAGGCCCGATGGCGGAACGCTGGCCAGCAGCACGGCGCCTTGGACCCGTTCGTCGCCGGTCAGGCAGTGCTGGACCAGAAGTCCGCCCATGGAATGGCCGACTAAGATGACCTCTCCGCCGATGTGATCCATGGCCGAACGGATATCGGCGACGTAATCGGCCATCGAGGCGTAATTGAAGCCGCCCTCGCTGCCGCCGTGGCCGCGCAGCGACACCGCATGGCTGGACCAGCCGCGATGGGCGAAGAACGGCATGAAATGCTCGGCCCAAACCCAGGCGCCGCAATAGGAGCCGTGGACGAACAGCAGGGCGGGGCGCTGGGCGGCGGGACCCCGGGGCGGATGGCAGTGCAGAAGTTCCAGTTTCACGACAGGCCGATCGATTTCTTGAGCCGCGCGAACAGACCCGGCTTGGGTTCAGGCTTCTTCTTTGGGGCCGCCTTGCGGGCGGTGGAAGCGATGCTCACCGGTTTCGCCTTGGGGACCGGCTTGCAATTGGGATTGGTGTAGGAAAAGAACAGGCGGAACTCGCCATCGGCGGCCACCTTGTAATAGGCCACCTTTTTTATGGTGGGGTCCAGCTTGCAGCGCCGCTTGGCATCGATTTCCGCGGTTTCGCGATCGTCGATATCGGAATAGTCCAGCTTGCCCTGCTTGAGTTCCTGCCCTTCCCGGCAGGAGTAAATTTCAGTGCTCATGCGCCCGTCCTCTGCCCGGGGCGGATCATAGCGGCAGGGCCTTGGAAATCGCAACCGTCTCCAATGCACAAAGCGTCGGGCATCCGGTTAACCGGATGTTCGGAAATGCCGGATATGCTATATATTGTGAAGGCCCGCGTATCCTGGGCCAAAAGGATGAATCGACATGGCCGACGACGACGCGATCAACGCAGCCCTGGGTATCGGAGATAACCGCGAGGCGGTCTATGACGTCTCGGTGGAACTGTCGGCCGTGCTGGGAACCGCCAATCTTCCCATCGCCCAACTCCTGAAACTGGGCCGCGGCGCCGTGGTGGAACTGGACCGCAAGGTCAACGATCCCGTCGATCTCTATGTCAACCGCAAGAGGGTCTGCCGCGCCGAGGTGGTGGTGGTCGAGGATCATCTGGCGGTGACCATCACCGAGGTTTTGAAGCGCGCCGCCGATTGACGGCACGCCTCGGGCTGCTAGTCTGTGCCCCGCAAACGCCAATGCAGGGGCCTTATTCCATGAAGTTCTTTATCGATACCGCCGAAGTCGCGGAGATCCGCGAGCTTGCCGCCACCGGTCTGGTGGATGGCGTCACCACCAATCCGTCGCTGATCGCCAAGTCGGGCCGCAAGATTCTCGATGTGATCGCCGAGATTTGCGACATCGTCCCCGGCCCCATCTCGGCCGAAGTGGCCGCCACCGATTTCGACACCATGCTGGCCGAGGGCCGCAAGCTGGCGGCCCTTCGCCCCAATGTGGCGGTGAAGGTGCCCTTGACCCTGGCCGGGCTCAAGACCTGCAAGGTCCTGGCCGATGATGGTGTCAAGGTCAATGTCACCCTGTGCTTTTCCGCCAATCAGGCCATCCTGGCCGCCAAGGCCGGTGCCGCCTTCATCTCGCCCTTCGTCGGGCGTCTGGACGATATCGGTCAGGACGGCATGGACCTGATCGCCGACATCGTGTCCATCTACCGGGAATATCCGGCATTCCGCACCGAGGTGCTGGCCGCGTCCATCCGCCATCCCATGCATGTGACCGAGGCGGCGCGCCTGGGCGCCCATGTGGTCACCATGCCGGCCTCGGTGTTGCGGCAGATGGTCCAGCATCCCCTGACCGACAAGGGCCTGGCCGCCTTCATGGCCGATTGGGCGAAGACCGGGCAGTCCATTCTCTGAGGATTTCGCGGACGCAATCGCGGTCAAGGAACGACCCCTTGCGGGTCACCTTGGCCGATCCCCAGCGTACGGCCAGGGGCAGGGCGTGATCCATCTCCATTCCCAGGGACAGGGCGTGGGCGAGGCCCGCTGCAAAAGCATCGCCCGCCCCGGTGGTGTCCACCACATCCACGTCGGGTGCCGTGGCCCGCAGCCGTTCGCCATGGACACTGAAAGCCTCGGCCCCCTCGGCACCATGGGTGATGACCACCCAGCGCAGGGTATCGCCAGCCAGGGCCCGTCCCGCCGCCAGAGGATTGGACAGGATGTCCGGATCGAGATCCCCATGGGAGCCGACCAGCACCTGGACCGGAAGCCTGCCTTCGTGCAGGGGCTGAATCTGGGCGATGATCGGGCATAGGGCGGATTTGGTCCGCAGCAATTTTTCCAGATCCTGGCCGTGGGAGCGCACGTAAACGCAATCGGCCGCCAGATCCAGCAGGCGCCGGGGTGGCCGGGTTTCCCGCGCCCGTGTCAGGTTGACGATGGTCCGCTCACCCTCGGGGTCAAGCAGGACCAGAGAATGGGTGCTGGAGCCGGAAAGGCGGGTCACCGGGCCGACATCCACGCCGTATCGGGACAGTTCGGCCAACAATTCGTCGGCCAGGGAATCGGTCCCGACCGCAGCAACCAACGAGACCTCGTGTCCGGCATGGGACAGCGCGATGGCGGCATTGGCGCCGCCGCCGCCCAGGCGGGTTGCGGGAGGGCTTCCCTGAAGATGGGTTCCTTCCCGCAGGCGTTGATCCAGATGGATGACGTCGTCGCGGGCGATGCTGCCCAGGACCACGATTCGTGCCATCGCGGCCTCCCTTGCTCTACCCTCAGGATAGTCCTAATCGCCATACGATGCCATGATGACCGTCATGACCGACACGGATTCAAACCCCAAGGGGCAAAGCTGGGGGCGCGCCTTGCGCCATCCCGGCTATCGCTTGTTCTTCTGCGGCCAGGCGGTGTCGCTGATGGGGTCCTGGATGCAGATGGTGGGGCAAAGCTGGCTTGTCTACCGCCTGACCGGTTCGGCCGAAATGCTGGGGCTGGTGGCCTTCGTGGGACAGATTCCGGTATTCGTCTTCGGATTGCTGGGCGGTGCCGTGGCCGACCGCATGCCGCGCCGCCGCCTGATCCTTCTCACCCAGGGGATCTTTTTGATGCAGGCGGCGGCGCTGGCCGTGCTGACCCTGGCGGGATGGGTCGAGGTCTGGCACGTGCTGGCCCTGGCGGTGGTCTTCGGCATCATCAACGCGGTGGACATTCCCGCCCGCCAGGCCTTCACCGTGGATCTGGTGGGTAAGGAGGATTTGGGCAATGCGGTGGCGCTGGATGCCTCCATCTTCAACGGAGCGCGTCTGGTGGCTCCGGCATTGGCCGGTTCCCTGGTGGCGGGCCTGGGCGAGGGGTGGTGCTTCGCGATCAACGCCCTCAGCTTTCTCGGCGTACTCGCCGCCTTGGCCGTGATGCCCGAGCCGAAGCAGGGCGCGGGCGCGCCTGCCGGCGAGAGCATGCTGGCCCGTATCCGCGATGGTCTGGTCTTCGTGGCCGGACATGGCCCCATTCTGGCCCTGATGGCCATGCTGGGGCTGTCGGGGCTGATGGGGATGTCGTTTTCCGTGCTGATGCCGGTCTTCGCCGACCGTGTCCTGGGCGGCGGGCCGGAGACCCTAGGCCTGCTGATGAGCGGTGCGGGAGCCGGTGCCCTGCTCGCCTCGCTGGCCGTGGCGGGGCCTGCGCAGGGCGCGTCGCGCGGGCGGGTGGCCTGGGGCCTGTGCGGTTTCGGCTTTGCCCTGGTGGCATTTTCCATGTCATCGCTGACGCTTTTGTCCATGGGGCTGCTGGCCCTGGCGGGCATGGCCCTGGTGGCCCACAACACCGCGTCCCAGACGCTGGTCCAGACCCTGGTGCCCGATGCCTTCAGGGCTCGGACCATGGCGCTGTATTCCATGACCTTCATGGCGGCGACGCCTTTGGGCTCGCTGCTGGCGGGGGTTGCCTCGGGCCATCTGGGGCCGCAGGCCACCGTGGCCACGGGCGGCATGGCCTGTATCCTGGGAGCCCTTGCCTATCGCCGCTGGGCGCCCTGATCGGGGAAAATCAGGGAAAAGATCGCGCCGCCGCCGGGGCGGTCCTCCACCTCCACCCGTCCCGAATGGGCCATCATGATCTCGCGCACGATGGCCAGGCCCAGGCCCGATCCGCTCTTGCGCCGTTCGGCCCGCCAGAAGCGCTGGAAGATGCGGTCACGCAATTGGGCGGGAATGCCGGGCCCGCGATCCTCGACCCGCAGGATGGCCGGGTTTTCGACCCGTACGCTGACGGTGCTGTCGGCGGGGGTGTGGGTCAGGGCGTTCTCCACAAGATTGCGCAGCGCATTGAACACCGCCTCGGCATTGGCGGTGATCAAACATGGAGAGGGAGACTCGATGACCTCGATCATGCGGTGCTGCTTGAGCGCCATGGGCGCCAGAAACGTCCCCACGTCCACGGCGATGGCGTTGAGATCGGCCTGCTCGTCCATGGCGACGGTCAGGGCCTCGGCGCGGGCAACCGTCAGCAACTGGGCGATCAGGCGGGTCATGGACTCCAGGTCGCGCACCAGGGCGTCGCGGGTGGCCGGGTCGGGAAGGGTCTCCACATGGGCCCGCAGCACCGCCAAGGGAGTGCGCAATTCGTGGGCGGCATCGGCGGTGAAATCGCGCTGGATGCGGAATCCTGCCTCAATACGGTCCAGGGCGCTGTTGATGGCTTTGACCAGCGGCATGATCTCGCGCGGGACGCCGGCTTCCGGCAAACGGATGTCGGTACTGCTGGGGCCGATGCCAGCGGCCTGTTCGGACAGGCGCTGGAGCGGCAGCAGCGAGTTGCGGATGGTCACCAGACTGACCAGCAGCATGGCCAGTAGGAAAGGTGCCCCCAGCCAGCCGCCTTCCGTGGCGAATTTCCGCACCAGTTCCTGGGTAATGGCTTCGAAATCGCGACCGCTTTCCTCCACCTGGACGACCACCTTGCGGTCGCCGACCATGCTGGGCATGGCGGCACCGAACATGCGCATGGGGCCGGGACCGTCGGGGTTGTACTGGTAGAGGGTCAGGGCTCGGATAGCCTCCTTTGGGGGCTCTCCCACATCGCCCCCCACCACTTTCAGGATGGTTCCCGTGCCAGCATCGCGGATGGAGAAGCGGAAATCGTTGTCCGTGGTGTTGGCGTAATAGGCCAGAGTCGCTTCCGACATGTTGACGGCGACGGAGCCGTCGGGCGTGGCCCGCAGATTGACGGCGACCGAACTGACGAATTCGCTGAGCAACTGGTCGCGCATCACCTCGGTGACCGAATGGTATTTCCACCATAACCAGGAATAGGCCAGGACGATGGCGACCAGGGTGGTCAGCGACAGGCGGAAGACGATGCGCCACAGGATGGCCGGTGGCTGGCGGATCAAGGAGCGCCGTCCGCCAGCATGTATCCGATGCCGCGCAAAGTATGGACGGTCAGGCGCGCGCCCGTCTGTTGCAGGCGTTTGCGCAGACGCGACACCAGCACCTCGACCGAATTGGGCGTGACGTCGTCGTCGAAACCGTAAAGTCCTTCTTCCAAAGAGCGCTTGGACACCACTTTGCCCGCGCGGCGCAGCAGATGTTCCAGCATTTCCATCTCGCGGCGCGGCATGGAGATCAGGGTGCCATCGACCCGCACCTCCCGCCCCGTTGTGTCGAAGGTGAGATTGCTCAAGGACAATTCCACCGACAAGGCCGCGCCCGGCCGACGCAGAATGGCCCGCAGCCGGGCAATGAGCTCCTCCATGGCGAAGGGCTTCAGCAGGTAGTCGTCGGCACCGGCATTGAGGCCCGAGACCCGGTCGCTGACGCCGTCGCGGGCGGTCAGCACCATCATGGGGCAGGGGGCGGATTTTGCCCGCTGGGCGCGGATGATGTCCAGGCCGTCGCCGTCGGGCAGGCCGAGATCAAGGATGGCGGCCTGATAGGTGGCGGACTCGAAGGCGGCGATGGCATCGGCCTTGTTGCCGAACACGTCTGGGACGAAGCCTGCGCTTTTCAGCGCCCCCGAGATGAACTCGGCCAGACGGTCATTATCTTCGACCAGCAATATGCGCATGAGCCCCGCGACCTCACTTGAGCACGTAGTAGATGTCCGATCCGTCATCTCCCTTGATCCAGACCTGGACCAGGGCCTGCTCGGAATCGTACCACAATTCCCGGCGAAGGCCGTCATCCCACAGCCATCGCGTGGTATGGGTCGTCTTGCCGCGCACCATGATGGTCTCCTCCCCCAGGGACTGGACCTTCAACGGCGTCGGTTTACCATCGCCTGGGTCCAGCATCATGGTGGTGCTGGGCGACAAAGGGTACCACAGCGAGCCGGGAAACATCCGGGGATGGCTGGCGGGCGGCTTATCGTCCACCCAAACCCTGATTGCGCCACCCGACGCTTCGGCCCTGACCCTGTGGCGGATGCCGTCGTCATTGGTGGTGTAATCCATGGATTGGAGATGGCCGTTTTCCCAGATCTCGACGCCCCGCTGCTCGAAGATGAAAAAGGGTATGAGCATGAAATTGACGCGGATATCCGCCTCGACCAGCACTTCGAATCCGCCCTTGCGGGGGCGGAAGACGAAATTATGGTAGCCGATATAGCCGCCGTTACGGGTGACGGCAAAGGACAGGTTCTGTTCGCTCTGATTCGTCAGAAAGGGGGGGGCCGCCGCCGCTGTCGTGGCGGCTACAAGCAGGACCAGGGCGGCGATGAGTGGACGAAAGGTCCTCATGCGCGGCGGGTACCTTCAGTAAAGACATGGGCGGCCCCCGGCCTTGACCGGGAGCCGCCCAAGCTGGATCAGGACATCAAACGGTTCCACCACCCCTTGCGCGGCGGCTTGGCGGGAGCCAGGGGCTCGGCCTCGGGCTGGGGCGCGGCGGCGGCTGGCGCTTGCGCCACGGCCACCGGCTCCGGCTCACGCGCGGGAGCAGCCGGTTCCTCGGCAACCACTTCCGGCTCGGGCGCGCGCACCGGCTCGGGTGCGGGCTCCGAAACGGCTTCGGGTTCAGCTTCGGCCTTGGCGTCCACCTTCTTCTTGGCCGGGGCGCGCTTGCGCTTGGGCTTTTCCTCGGTGGCGGCCGCCTCCTCGGGGGCAGCCTCCTCGGTCTTGCCCTCGGCCTTCTTCTTGGCGGGCGCACGCTTGCGCTTGGGCTTTTCCACCTCGGCGGCGGGAGCGGCCTCCTCGGCGGAGGCGGCTTCGCCTTCGGCTGATTCCTGCGGCGCGGTTTCGCCTTCGGCGGCCGGGGTGTCGCTCAGGCTCTCGGCGGTTTCACCGCTGCCAGCCTCGGCGGTCTCGCCGCCTTCACCGGCCTCGCCCTCGCCTTCGCCCTCACGCCGACGCCGACGGCGGCCGCCACGGCGGCCACGGCGGCGCTTGCGCGGCTGATCATCGTCGCCACCCTCGGTGCGGGTGCCTTCGCCTTCGCCCTCGGCCTCGTCGTCCTCGGCTTCGCTTTCGCCCTCAGTGGGGGGCAGCTCCTCCTCGGAACCGCCTTCGCCCTCGGCCTGTTCGGGACGGTCGTCACCGGGCTTGCGGCGGCGGCGGCGGCGGCGGCGGCGCTTGCGTCCGGCCTCGCTGTCCGGGTCTTCCTCGCCCCGGTCTTCCCTGGGGCGTTCGTCCCTGGCGCGGGGAGCGCGCTCGGGCCGGGCCTCCACCTCTTCCTCGTCTTCCGGCTCGGCCTCGTCGGCCTCGGGCTCGGCGGGCGGACGGTGGACGGCGTCATCCATGGAGATGGCGGTGCGCGCCGGTTCGTCGGGTCGGAACTCGGCCTTGACCTTGTCCATGCGGAAGGCGGGCGGAATCAGCGTGTCGTCGCCCGACAGGAACACGTCGAACTCATAGCGCTCCTCGATGGCGGCCAGCGCCGAGCGCTTCTGATTGAGGATGTAAAGCGCGATGGCCGACGACACATAGACGGTGACCTCGGAGGAGCGCCGCCGGATGCCCTCTTCCTCGATGGCGCGCAGGATGTGCACGGCGGCCGATTCCACCGAACGCACCAGACCGGTGCCGCCGCAATGGGGGCAGGGGCTGAAGGTGGTTTCCTGCAAGCTGGGGCGCAGCCGCTGGCGCGACAGTTCCAGCAGGCCGAAGGCGCTGATCTTGCCCACCTGGATGCGGGCGCGATCATTCTTCAGCGCTTCCTTCAGGCGACGTTCAACCGCATGGTTGTTGCGGTTCTCTTCCATGTCGATGAAGTCGATGACGATGAGGCCGGCCAGATCGCGCAAGCGCAACTGGCGGGCCACTTCGTCGGCGGCCTCCATATTGGTCTTAAGCGCCGTCTCCTCGATGTGGCGCTCCTTGGTGGCGCGGCCCGAATTGACGTCGATGGCGACCAGAGCCTCGGTCTGGCTGATGACGATATAGCCGCCCGACTTCAGCTGGACCACCGGCGAATGCATGGCGTCCAACTGGGCTTCCACCTGATAGCGGTGGAACATGGGCATCACCGGGTCCTTGTAGGGCTGGACCTTCTTGGCATGCGACGGAGTCAGCATGCGCATATAGTCCTTGGCCAGACGATAGCCCTCGTCGCCGTCCACCAGCACTTCGTCGATGTCGCGGGAATAAAGGTCGCGGATCGAGCGCTTGATCAGGCTGGCCTCTTCATAGACCAGGGCGGGCGCGCTGGACTTCAGCGTCAGTTCGCGCACGCTGTCCCACATGCGCAGCAGATATTCGTAGTCGCGCTTGATCTCGGTCTTGGAGCGCTCGGAGCCAGCGGTGCGGATGATCACCGCCATGCCATCGGGAATATCCATCTCGTTGGCGATGGACTTGAGACGGCGGCGGTCGGTGGCGGAGACGATCTTGCGCGAGACCCCACCACCGCGGGCGGTGTTGGGCATCAGAACGCAATAGCGGCCAGCCAGGGAGAGATAGGTGGTGAGTGCGGCGCCCTTGTTGCCGCGCTCCTCCTTGACCACCTGGACCAGCATGATCTGGCGGCGCTTGATCACTTCCTGGATCTTGTAATTGCGCAGCAAGCGGGCCCGGCGACGCTCGTTTTCCACGTCGTCGTCGCCGCCGACGGTCTCCACGTTGCGCTTGCGCTGGGAGCGGCCATTATCGGAACCGCTCTCCCCATTCTCGCCGTTTTCGCCATTCTCGCCGGTTTCGGAAGGGGCGTCCTCGACGGTGGAACCGTCGGTCTGTTCCGCCACTGCTTCGGCGGCCAGATGGCCTTCGCCCACCGGTTCGGCGTCATCGCGGTCGTTGGTGGCTTCGCGCATCACCTCGGCGCGCTGGGCGGCCAGCAGCGCCTGGCGGTCGGCCACCGGAATCTGGAAATAGTCGGGGTGGATTTCGCTGAAGGCCAAAAAGCCGTGGCGGTTGCCCCCGTATTCGACGAAGGCAGCCTGGAGCGAGGGTTCGACCCTCACCACCTTGGCCAGATAAATGTTACCCTTCAGCTGCCGCTTGGTGGATGTCTCAACATCCAGTTCTTCCAGGCGGGTTCCATTGACGACCACGACCCGGGTCTCTTCCGGGTGGGTGGCGTCGATCAACATACGTTTGACCATTAAGGCGATCTCTCCGTGGCGCCGCCCGCGACGCGCTAAGCGCATGCGAGCGGTTGTCTGATCCAGCGAAGCCGGCGCTTAGGCACGCGCGACCAATCAGCTTGCCGCTGGAACCAGCGGCGCCTCGGAAAACGACCTCGCGTCCGTGTGCGGATGCGGGCCTCATTCGGCGGGAACCTGATCGCGGGCGAATCCGCCCGGCTTCGAATTCTAGTCTGGCATCGCGGTCCGAGCCATGGCGTGCCTCAGGGTTCGCAATCATTGCGAACCACCGTGACGCCATCGTCCTGGAACGGACTATCGGATCGTACGAGCTCATGGGCAGTCAAAATAGCCTTGCTCCGTCCATTCGACAACGATCTTGTTGCAACCCATCCACACAGAGGGAAAATCGAATAGAAGAGTCTGCCGAATCAATGCGTTTTGGGTTGAGCTTGAGTCCGCGTCTGCGGTATAGCTGTCTCTCGAGATTCCCTGACTGGCCCCTTGGCGATGAGGCAGATGAGGACAAGACCGCGTTTCTGGTCGGCGCTGATGGCCCTGGTCGTGCTGGGAGGGCTGGGCGGCCCCCCCGCAAGTCTGGCGGCGACGGCGTCGGGTGCGCGTCTCGGCGTCCATGGCGAGGGTGTCACCCGTTTCGTCCTCGATCTTTCCGATCAGGTGGGCTTCAAGATCACGCCCCTGAATGATCCCTACCGCATCGCCATCGATCTGACCGGAACCGAGTTTAACGGCACACCGGGTATTTCCAAGCCCTGGGGCTCGGTCAATTCCCTTCATCTGGAGGGCGGGCGGATCGTGCTGGATCTCAGGAAGCCCGCCCTGGTCAAAAGCGCCTTCATCATCGCTCCGCGCGACGGCATGGGCCATCGCCTGGTGGTGGACCTGGCCGACACCACGCGCGAAGCCTTCATGGCGGCAGCCGGGTCCAATGCCGGGCTGGCCGCCAAGGCGCCGGTCCCGAAGCTGCCAGCCAAGGCATCGGCACCGGTACCTGCACCGGCTCCGGCCAAGGCCGCTCCATTGCCCGAGGCCCCTAAGCCGGTGGAGGAGTTCCATCTGCCCGAGGCCGTGGCCCCATCCTCTCCGTCCGAGGCGGCCCGCCCTGGTGCCAACCGCATCGTGGTGAACAGCCCCAATGCGCCCGCCGAGGCTCTTGCCCCGCCTTCCGAGCCGGTGACCCTGGTGCCGCCTCCTTCCATGCAGGCGCCCCTTCCGGTGGAGCGCCCCCAACTGGCTGACAAGCCGCTGGCTGAGAAGGGGGCGCGCACGCCCCTGGGCACGCCCATGCTGTCCTCGCCCATGCCGCCGCCGCCCGAGCGGCCCGCGCCGCCGCAGCCCGTGGCCGCGCCTCAGCCTCCCGCGCCCACGCCCGTTCCTGCCGCGCCGCCTCCGCAGCAGGCGGTGCAATCTTCAGCCCCGGCCATGGAGAGCGTCGCCAGGGCCAAGGACGGCGTGCCGGTGATTGTCATCGATCCCGGTCATGGCGGCGTCGATCCCGGTGCCACCGGCGTGTCGGGCACCTATGAGAAGCACATTACCCTGGCCATGGCCCGCGAACTGAAGGCCATGTTGGAGCACAACGGGCGCTATCGGGTTCATCTGACCCGTGACCGCGACGTGTTCATCCGCCTGAGGGAACGTATCGCCATCGCGCGGGCCCAGGGTGCCGATCTGTTCATCTCACTTCATGCCGATGCGGTGCAAAGCCCGCAGATCCGGGGCCTGTCGGTCTATACCCTGTCGCGCAACGCCTCGGACGCCGAGGCGCAGGCCCTGGCGGAAAAGGAAAACAAGGCCGATCTCATCGCCGGAATCGATCTCACCCACGAATCCGCCGACGTGGCCAATATCCTCATCGATCTGGCCCAGCGCGAGACCATGAACCGTTCGGCGGGCTTTGCCACCGAACTGGTGGATGAGGTGGGCCAGGAGATGGATCTGCTGGGCAATACCCATCGCTTCGCCGGTTTCGCCGTGCTGAAGGCGCCCGATGTTCCGGCGGTTCTGGTGGAGATGGGTTATCTCTCCAACGAATCCGAGGAGAAGATGTTGCGCCAGCCGCAATACCGCGCCCGTCTGGCCAAATCCATCGCCAAGGCGGTGGAGCGTTTCTTCCCGCCCAATCTCAAGGCCAAGCGGCCTTAAGGCATGCGGCTTCCCGCCCTCCTCATCTTGGCGCTGACCGTTTGGGCTGCCGCTGCCCAGGCCGAGACCAAGCCCACCGTGCCCTGTCTCACCTGTCCCCGCATCGTGCCCGCCTGCTGGATGATGGTCTACCGCTGGACCGACTACAATTTGCGCTCGGGGCCGGGCAATCATCTGGTGATCACCGACGGACCGCCGCCCACCCGGCCGGAACTGGCCAAGGCGGCGGAAGAGGTCATCCGCTCGCTGCCCAAGGGCATGAAAACCGCCCTGGTGGGCACCAGCCGCATCGATTGCCCCGAACCCATCAAGGCGGAGTCGCGTAAGCCGTAGGCGGAGATGGCACGCCTGCTGAATGGATGATGGACAGACGTTTCTAACGCCTGCATCTTCCCCGCACTTGACGCCGGAGGCCGCAAGGCGGTACCACCAGCCCAAACCGCAAGGCACCGCCGCCATGTACCGTTTCTTTCTGGGACTGTTCAGTCTGTTGATCCTGCTGGCCATCGTCGGCGCGGGCGGGGTCCTGTTCGTCTTCTGGCATTTCGGACGCGGCCTGCCGGACTATCACCAGCTGGCCCATTACGAGCCGCCCATCACCACCCGCGTCTATGGCGGCGACGGACGTCTGGTGGCGGAATATGCGGTGGAAAAGCGGGTCTTCGTGCCGCTGCCGGTCATTCCCCAATTGGTGAAGGACGCCTTCCTCTCGGCCGAGGACAAGAATTTCTATACCCATGCCGGTATCGACCCGGTGGGTATCGCCCGCGCTATCCTGGTCAATCTGAAGAATCGGGGCAAGGGTGCCGACCGGCGGCCCGTTGGCGCTTCGACCATCACCCAGCAGGTGGCGAAAAACTTCCTGCTGACCAACGAAGTCTCCATCGAGCGCAAGGTCAAGGAAGCCATTCTGGCGCTGCGCATCGAGCGCACCTTCTCCAAGGACCATATCCTCGAGCTTTACCTCAACGAGATCTATCTCGGCAGCGGCGCCTATGGCGTGGCGGCCGCCGCGCTCAATTATTTCGACAAGGGCCTGGACGAGTTGAACGTGGCCGAGGCCGCCTATCTCGCCGCCCTGCCCAAGGCGCCCAACAACTACAACCCCCATCGCCATCCCGAAGCCGCCAAGGAGCGCCGGGACTGGGTGATCGGGCGTCTGTTCGAGGACGGCAAGATCACTCAGGCCGAGTATCAGGCCATGGTCGCCATGCCGCTGGAGGTCCGCACCCGCAAGGAGATGCAGGCGACCCAGGGTGGTGACTATTTCGCCGAGGATATCCGCCGCGAGTTGCAGGCCAAATACGGTGAATCGGCGCTGTGGAAGGGCGGGCTGGTGGTGCGCGCCTCCATGGATGCCAAGCTTCAGGCGGTGGGGTCCAAGGTGTTGCGCCAGGGTCTGGCATCTTACGACCGCCGCCACGGCTGGCGCGGTCCCATCACCCGCATTCCCGCCGCCGCCGGTTGGGGGCCGCTGCTGGCCGCCGTTCCGCGTCCAGGCGGGGCCGAAGAGTCCTGGCAAACGGCCGTTGTGCTGGCGCTGAACGACCATGAGGCCACGTTGGGTCTGGTGGGCGGCAAGGTGGGCCATGTTCCCTTCGCCGAGATGAAATGGGCGCGCCCCACCCTGGAGAAGTCCTCTGCCGGGCCTTTCCCGCGCAAGCCCGCCGACGCCTTGGCGCTGGGCGACGTGATCCTGGTGGAGCCGGTGGCCAAGGGCGAGGATGGCAAGCCCTATCCCGCCAACTTCTTCACGCTTCGCCAGATTCCAAAGGTGGAAGGCGCCCTGGTGGCCATCGATCCCCATACGGGCCGCGTCCTGGCCATGGTGGGCGGCTGGTCCTACGGCAAGAGCCAGTTCAACCGCGCCTCCCAGGCCATGCGCCAGACCGGCTCGTCCTTCAAGCCCTTCATCTATCTGGCTGCGCTGGAAAGCGGCTATACGCCGTCGTCGCTGGTTCTCGACGCGCCCATCGCCCTGCCCCAGGGGCCGGGCCTGCCGTTGTGGCGTCCCAAGAACTATCACGACGACTATCTGGGGCCGACCACCCTGCGGGTCGGCATCGAGAAGTCGCGCAATCTGATGACCGTGCGCCTCGCCCAGGCGCTGGGCATGGACAAGGTGGCCGATTACGCCGGACGCTTTGGTATCTACGACAATCTGCCGCGCCAGTTGTCCATGGCCCTGGGCGCGGGCGAGACCACGCCGCTGCGGCTCACCGCCGCCTATGCCATGCTGGTCAATGGCGGCAAGAAGGTGCGTCCCACCCTGATCGACCGTATTCAGGACCGCAACGGCAAGACCATCTTCAGCCATGACCTGCGCTTCTGCGACGGTTGCTCGGCCAACCGCTTCACCGGCCAGGACATGCCGGTTCTGCCCGATATCCGCGAACAGATCGTGGATCCCGTTTCCGCCTATCAGATGGTCAGCATCTTAGAAGGCGTGGTCCAGCGCGGCACCGGCACCTCGGTGAAGGCGGTGGGCAAGCCCCTGGCGGGCAAGACCGGCACCTCCAACGATTCCAACGATGTGTGGTTCGTGGGCTTCTCGCCCGATCTGGCGGTGGGCGTGTTCGTGGGCTTCGACGAGCCAGGCACTTTGGGGGCAAAGGAAACCGGCGGCTCCATCGCGGCGCCCATCTTCCGCGACTTCATGATGGAAGCCCTGAAGGACAAGCCGCCGACACCCTTCCGCGTGCCCTCCGGCGTGCGGCTGGTGCGCGTCAACGCCCATACCGGCAAGCCCGCTCTGCCCGGCGATGCCAAGGCCATCTATGAGGCCTTCAAGGGCTCTGACCGCATGCCCGGCGACGAGGAAGACGTGCTGGAAGGATCCGGCAATATCGATGCGGGCTTTAGCTTCGCGCCCTTCCTGGGCGCGGAAGAAGGCGCCAGCGGCGTGCAACTCACCGCGCCGCCCGGCACGCCCGGCCCCGACGGCACCATTCCCGCCGCTCAGCCGGTCCAGCAGGCCCCGACCGGACCGGCACCCTCGGCGGGCGGGTTGTATTAAGGGAAACGAGATTCTGACCGTGAAGGGCTGATGCCCTTCCGGGCGGTCAGCCCTTGGAATCCGTCATCACCTTGATGATTTTTTCCTTGAGCGCGGGCGGCAGGACCGGCTTGGCCAGGAAGGCATCGACGTTCAGTTCCTTGGCGCGGCCCACCGTGGCGGCGTCGGTATGGGCGGTCAGCATCACCACCGGCAGGGACTTGCCGAAGGGGATCGAGCGCAGCAGCTTGACGAAGCCGAAGCCGTCCATGGGGCGCATCTGAACGTCGCAGATCACCACATCGGGCTTTTCCAACTCGGCGACTTCCAAGCCGGAATTGCCGTCATGCGCCTCGACCACCATGCCGATGCCGATCTGTTGCAGCATCTTCTTGACGATGGTCCGGACGAATTCCTGGTCATCGATGACCAGCACTTTCAGCGCACTCAGATCCACCGAAGCAGACATCCGATCATTCCCCTGGATAAGACATTCTCACCGGTTCGTTGAGGCTAACAGAACCCGGTGAGAATGCCAAAGGGCGATAAATACTTAAGCGGCGGAAGTCTTGGTCTTGGCGCTTTCGGCGGCATCGCGGCCAGCGGCAAACGCCTTCTGGTTGACCTCGACCATGGCGGGCTTCTTCTCGCGGAAGCGCCCGACGATCTGCTCTTCCAGCTCGCCCGCCGGGAAGGGCAGGTAATCGGCGATGGCGCCCAGCATGATGGTGTTGATCAGGCGCAGATCGCCCAATTCGCGGGCAATGGCGCCTGCGTCGAAATCATAGACGGTGACGCCCGCCGCCCGCATCTGGGCCACCGGGTCGTCCGGGTACTTGAAGAGTCCGGCCGAGACCACCGGCGGAACCAGGCGGATGGTGTTGACCATGGCCACGCCGCCGGGGCGCAGCATATCGGCCCAGCGCGATCCTTCCGCCACTTCGAAGGCGACCAGGATGTCGGCGGTGCCGGGCGTGATGACCGGCGACCAGACGCGCTTGCCGAACCGGACATGGCTGGTGACCACGCCGCCGCGCTGGGCCATGCCCGCCACTTCCGACTTCTTGCAGTCCAGGCCGCGCGCGATGGCCGCCTGGGACAGGATCTCGGCGGCGGTCATGACGCCTTGGCCACCGGTGCCGCACACGAGAATGTTCGTGATTACATCGCTCATGATTGTGTCCTTCACTCAGCCGCCACGGCGGGCTTGGCCTTGACGATGGCCTTGGGGCCGCAGGATTCGACGCACATGTTGCAGCCGGTGCACATGGCGGTGTCGATGGTGGTGAATTTCAGCTCGTTGACCTTGCCGTCGGGGCGGACCTTGGATTCCGAACGCTTCACCGTGATGGCCGGACAGCCCACATTGATGCAGTTGCCGCAGCCGGTGCAATCCTCGTCCACCACCTTGTAGGGTTCGATCTTGGAGTAGAACTCGGACAAGACGCAGGGCCGGTCGGTGATGATCACCGAGACCTCGGGGATGGCGGTTTCCTGCTTGATGGTCTTGAACACCACGGGCAGCTGGTAGGGGTCGATCTTCTTGATGCGCTCGGGATTGACGCCCAGCGCCTCGACCAGCTTGGTGAAGTCCACGCGGGGCGTGTCGTCGCCCTTCAGGCCCTTGCCGGTTCCGGCATGGTTCTGGCCGCCGGTCATGCCGGTGGTGCGGTTGTCCAGAATCAGGACGGTGACGTTGCCCCGGTTATAGACGATGTCCAGCAGGCCCTGCATGCCCATGTGCAGGAAGGTGGAATCGCCGATGACGGCGACCACGGCCTTGTCCTTGGTCTCTTCCGAACGGGCCTTGTCCATGCCGAGAGCGATGCCCATGGAGGCGCCCATGGAGATGGTGCTGTCCAGCGCGTTCCAGGGATGACCGGCGCCGAGCGTATAGCAGCCGATATCGCCCGAAATCTGGACGTTTTTGCGCATACGGGCCAGCGAGTAGTAGACGCCCATATGGGGACAGGCGGCGCACATGGTCGGCGGCCGGGGGAAGGGGTCGAATTTCGGATAGGTGGTGGCGGGCGGCACCGGCTCGCCCAGGAAGGTCTTGATGGCGGGGATCAGCACATTGGGGGTCAGCTCGCCCAGGCGGGGCAGCAAATCCTTGCCATGGATCTTTTGCAATCCGGCGGCCTTGAGTTCGCGCTCCATCAGCGGCTCGGTCTCTTCGACCACCACCAGATGCTCCACCTGGCCCGCCAGCTTCTCCACCAAAGCCAGGGGCACCGGATAGGTGAAGCCCAACTTCAGCACGGGGGCGTCGGGGAAGCTTTCGCGCACATGCATGAAGGCGGGGCCGGAGGTGACGAAACCCACCCGCTTGTCCTTGCCGTCATCGAGGAAATTCAGCGGCGAGGCCTCGGCCAGCGCCTGCAGCTTGCCCTCGCGGGCGATCTGGGCGGGAAGCAGGCCCTTGGCATTGGCGGGCGTCATCACCCAGCGCCGCGCGTCGGACTTGAAACCGCCGATGGCGTGGGCGACCTTCTCGCCCACCTGGACCACCGCCTTGACATGGCAGACGCGGGTGGTGAGGCGCAAAATGACCGGGGTGTTATAGGCCTCCGACAGTTCGAAGGCATACTTGGCCATCTCATAGGCTTCCTGGGAATCGGCGGGCTCGAGCACCGGCACATGGGCGAAGCGGCCCCAAAAGCGCGAATCCTGCTCGTTCTGGGAGGACGACATGCCCACATCGTCGGCCACGGCGATCACCAACCCGCCGATCACACCGGCCACGGTCACCGTCATGAAGGCGTCGGAGGCGACGTTCAGGCCCACATGCTTCATGGCACAGAACGAGCGGGCGCCCGACATGGAGCCGCCGATGGCCACTTCCATGGCCACCTTCTCGTTCACCGACCACTCGGCGTAAAGGTCGGGATAGAGCGACAGGCTCTCTAAGATCTCGGTGGACGGGGTGCCAGGATAGGCGGCGGCCACTCTGGCGCCAGCCTCCCACACGCCCCGGGCGATGGCATCGTTACCCGACAACAAAAGCCGCGATTGCGGCTTGGCCTGAACGGCAGCGGTCATGAACAGCTCCTCACGCTCTCCGGTATCATCCACGGGCGCGGGGACTTGCCCTCTCTTTGCCGCGGAAACGGCGGAGCCTAACACCGACGGGGGCTTCACCGGAAGCAGAATGCGCAGTCAGTTTACGTGATTGCATTACGAAGTGATACTCACAATGCGATTGTGCGTATCAGTTCCAGCGGCCGTCGGTGGTCAGTCTGTCCAGGTGTTCGATGGCGATGGCGTGCACTGCTCGTGCCGCGATGGACAGGGGCCGGTCGGAAGCATGGGCCAGAGAGATGATCCGCTCGATTTCCGGATTGACGATGGCCACCGCGTCCAGATTGGCGGCCTCCGGCCCGAAGCGGGCATAGCGTTCCGACAGCACGGTATAGCCGGCCCCGGCGGCCACCAGCGACTTGATCTGGTCCAGGGCGTCGATCTCGATCACCACGCGGGGCTCGGCCCCTAAGGTGCGGGCGGCGCGTTCCACCTCGGCCCGCACGCCGTGGGGACGGCCGGGAAGGATCAGCGGCAGCATCAGCACGCTGGTCAGGTTGATGTCGTGGCGGCCCTGCAGCAGGGTATCGCCCTTGGGGCCCACCAGGGCCAGACGCTCGCGGGCGATGAAGCGAGGGGCGAGGCCGGGCGGATGCTCCGAGCCGAAGACCAGCGCCATATCCACCGAGCCCGACAGCACCCATTCCAGCATGTGGCCCGACAGGCCTTCGACCACCCGCAGATGGATGGAGGGATGGCGGCGGCGCACCGCCAGGGCCAAAGGAACGGTCAGGACGGGGCCCAGCGAGGTGGGGATGCCGATCACCGCCGGACCGGCGGGGGCGGCTTCCAGCCCTCTGATCTCGTCCTTGAGATTGGCCATGCGCTCCACCAGCACCCCGGCCCGCACAGCAAGGCGCATGCCGCTTTCGGTCGGGATCACGCCCCGCGCCGTGCGATGTACCAGGGGACAGCCGAACTCCTCCTCCAGCTTTTTCAGGTGGAGACTGAGCGCCGGTTGGGCCACGCGCAGCGCCTCGGCCGCCTTGGTCAGCGAGCCGTGTTCGATAATGCCGAGGAAATAGCGCAGTTGCCGGATGTCCATGGTGGCGTTTTTTCGTTTCGTCATCCCGGAAGCGCGTCAGCGCTATCCGGGATCAAGTGGGGCAAGTCGGGATGACGGTATCGCCAAACTCACACATATAATGATTTGTTATAGCCTCCATAGAAAAGATATTTTTCTCATGATGGCTCGGATCAGGCATGGTGCCCCAAGTGCCATTCATCATCGTGTGGGAGACATACCGTGCAGAATTTCAAGTGGGACGACCCCTTCCTCCTGGAAGACCAGCTCAGCGAGGACGAGAAGCTGATCCGCGACTCGGCGCATGCCTATTGCCAGGAGAAGCTCCAGCCGCGCGTGATGAAGGCGTTCCGCGATGAAAGCTTCGACCGCGAGATCATGAACGAGATGGGCGAGATGGGCCTGTTGGGCCCGACCATCCCCGAGGAATACGGCGGTCCCGGCGTCAACCATGTGGCCTATGGCCTGATTTCGCGCGAAGTGGAACGGGTGGATTCCGGCTATCGCTCGGCCATGAGCGTGCAGTCGTCGCTGGTGATGCATCCCATCTTCAGCTACGGCACCGAGGAGCAGAAGAAGAAGTATCTGCCCCGCCTGGCCACGGGCGAGATCATCGGCTGTTTCGGCCTGACCGAACCCGATGCCGGTTCCGATCCGGGTGGCATGCGCACGCGTGCCAAGAAGGTGGACGGCGGCTATGTGCTGACCGGCTCCAAGATGTGGATCACCAATTCGCCCATCTCGGACATCGCCATCGTCTGGGCCAAGTCCGACGCCCATGAGGGCAAGATCAAGGGCTTCATCGTCGAGCGCGGTACCAAGGGCTTTTCCACGCCCAAGATCGAGGGCAAGCTCAGCTTGCGCGCCTCCATCACCGGCGAGATCGTGCTGGACGAGGCCTTCGTTCCCGACGACGCCCTGATGCCCAACGCTTCTGGCCTGGGCGGCCCGTTCGGCTGCCTCAACAAGGCCCGCTACGGCATCGCCTGGGGCGTCATCGGTGCGGCCGAGTTCTGCTGGCACGCGGCGCGGCAGTACATGCTGGACCGCAAGCAGTTCGGCCGCCCGCTCGCCGCCAACCAGATCCCCCAGCTCAAGCTGGCCAATATGATGACCGAGATCACCCTGGGCCTGCAGGCCTGCGTGCGTGTCGGGCGCATGATGGACGACCACACCTGGGCGCCGGAAGCCGTGTCGCTGATCAAGCGCAACAATTGCGGCAAGGCGCTCGACATCGCCCGCATGGCGCGCGACATGCACGGCGGCAATGGCATCTCGGAAGAGTTCCATGTCATCCGTCACATGGTGAACCTGGAGACCGTCAACACCTATGAAGGTGCCCACGACGTCCATGCCCTGATCCTGGGCCGCGCCATGACCGGCATCCAGGCCTTCTCCTGAGCCAAGGCCGAGCCCCGCAAGGGGCTCGGCTAGGCCCAAGGGGCCGCGCCGCTTCTGCGGCGGGAGCCAAGGGCGCTTGCGCCCGCCCGGCGCCTGACGGGCATTGATTAGAGGATGAGAAAACCATGAAGGTGTTGGTCGCGATCAAGCGGGTGATCGACTACAACGTCAAGATTCGGGTCAAGTCGGATGGTTCGGGTGTGGAGACCCAGAATGTGAAGTTCTCCATGAACCCCTTCGACGAGATCGCGGTGGAAGAGGCCGTGCGCCTCAAGGAAGCGGGC
>NZ_JXSL01000006.1 GCF_000829825.1 Paramagnetospirillum magnetotacticum MS-1
TCGAGGCCCTGGCTGAGCTCTCCGGCGTCCCCGTGTGGAACGGACTGACGGACGAACTACACGCACACCCAAATAATCAGGCTGATTATTTGGGTGTGCGTGTAGTTCGTCCTGATTATTTGGGTGTGCCTGGCATGATGTGAAAGTCACCCTGATTATTTGGGTGTGCGTGTAGTTCGTCACATATGGCCAGAATATTTCCAAAACCATCCATTGATTTTGTATCTCTACCTATTGACCTTATAACAGTTCCAGTTGCTAAACTTTTTATAGTTCTATCATGTTCTTTTATTTTATAAAGTTCACTTAAATCATTGTC
>NZ_JXSL01000007.1 GCF_000829825.1 Paramagnetospirillum magnetotacticum MS-1
TTTTTTTTTTTTTTTTTTTTTTTTTTTTTTTTTTTTTTTAAATTTTAATTTCAGTTTATTGATGAGAAATTCAATCAAAACATTCACTTGATTCACAGTCTGCATGAATACGCATAATAAATAAGATACAATATTCATAATATTCACATATTAATACATCAGGGTACATGGATAAACCCATAACCACTTACTGCCCCTAATACAGGTTCACCAAATAGCTGGCAAGACAACAACAAAATAACAAAATTAATTTATACCCGTCAAAACGGCTACACATTTATGCGTAGAGGAAAATTAAGTAGCCCCTGCAAAGTGCTAAACCTATACTAAACACTTTTTAGCTGACGAATTCAACAGCGGATTTTCAAAGTTTTCAATGATACAATACTTTGGAGTTCAAAAGGTAAGCTACAAACATGACCTATCAACATATTGAATTGATCTTTGTGTATGAATAATTTTCTTTAATATAGACATGATAAAAACTTTATTAATCTAATGTGAGTCACAAAGTCCATAATGTAGGCAAGCTAGAGCAGTCTTTCACATCAAGTCTTTTAGAAACCTCCGGGGATCTGGAGGGCTAAGCCGGGGTGATGAACCGCAGGGTGCGAGTGAGGTGTCGACAGAACCGCTGGAACGTGAACAATGGCGGGATGATCTGGCGTACCAGTGACCGGACTGGAGTGCGGAGAGGATGTGCTCACGGGCGTGGTCGAGCT
>NZ_JXSL01000008.1 GCF_000829825.1 Paramagnetospirillum magnetotacticum MS-1
CACTACTTTGGCATTTTAGGCTCCGCAGCATCCGCAAGGAGCCTGTCACAGTGAGGGCATCGTCTGGGTGGATGTCGCATGAAGAGGTTGAGGATCGCTTGCCTTATGGCCGGCAAGCTTGGTTGTGGCGGGGGTCCCGAGACTCTTTTTTTTCCGCCCCGCTGCCTTGAGGCGGCGGGATTGAAGGAAGGCGTAGGCGATCATCGTCATCAGTGCGTGTCGGTGTAATCCCGTCCAGGATCTACCTTCAAAGTGGTCGAGCCCAAGTTCTTCCTTGAGCTGCTGGTGGGCCTGTTCACAGACCCACCTGGCCTTGATCGTGGCAGCGAGCGTCTTGATGGAGGTCTCGGTCGGCAGGTTCGACACATAGTATTTTTGCTCCCCGGTCGACCGCCGCTCGCCGACGAGCCACACCTCATCGCCCGGCATGCACTGCATACGGCTATCGAGCATCCGGTGCTTATGACCGTCCGCAACGCGGACACGGCGGGCCGCGAAGAGACATGTCAGCCGACCTTTGGTGCCCCGCCGCCAGCTGACCTTCTGCCATTTCGCTGTGGCCAGCAACGCTTCGGCAGAGACCGGGGGCTGATTGGGAATATGGTATTTACGAGGCTTTCCGGTCTTCGCGACGGGAAAGATCAGATCAACGTCGGCGGGGTAGACGGTCTGGCGTCGTGACAGACCCACCGCCCACATCAGACCGCGCTCGCTTAGAGCCTGACGGAATGGTCCGCTGGATCCGTACCCTGCATCGGCAAGCACACAGCCGAAACGCGCGCCGGAGGCGATGACCCGGTCGATCTCCTCGATCGCAATCTCCGGCTTTGTCAGAGCATTGTGTCTATCCTTCGGCACACCGCCCCGCGCCATGCGCTCAGGGTCATCCGTCCAGCTCTCCGGCAGGAATAGCCGCAGGCCCACCATCACCGGCACCTCGCGCGACGCCAACGTGACCGAGACCAGCGACTGACAGTTGGCAGTCTTCCCGAGCGACGAGGCATATTGAGGTGCTACGCCAACCGAGTGACGTCCCTTCTTGGGCAGTGCCGTGTCATCAATGACCAGAAACCCCGCCTCATCGCCGACCAAGCCATCCGCCTCTTTCAGCAGAACGGCCTCCAGGGGAGCACTGTCCCAAACACCCGCAGCGACGAAATGATGAAGCTGATCGTAGCCGACATCGCCGGAGCGCGCCGCCATCGGCTGAACGCTCTTGCGGTCTCCGGGACCGATCAAACCCGCGACATAGAGCGGGCACATCCGCGCCCGCGTCTTGTGCCGTAGCGCCGCAACAAACGGCGCAAGCCAACGGTCGAGATCGCCTTGCCAGTCCACGTCCATTGATCGGCCCTCCATAAGCCGACCTCTTATGAATCACGCAAACTTGCTCTTGGGAACCCCAAAAAACCGCCCGTAGCTAAAATATGCCAAAGTAGTGCTA